>DATDQT010000137.1:0-6362 GCA_035292085.1 bacterium | reverse complement strand
GAGTCCATGCGGCGGCTGGTCTACGCTATCCCGACGAGCCCGTACATGAGGCTGCTGCAGCTGGCCGGCTGCGAGTACAGGGATCTGGAACTGATGATCAGCCAGCGCGGACTCGAACGGACCCTGGAGGCACTGTATCAGGCGGGTGTCTACCTGTCCTTCGAGGAGCTCGTGGGAACGAAGGAGGTCTTCCGCGGAACTCACGCGGTACCGTTCACCTTTCGAGATCTGGATCATCCGCTGCTGCTGGGCCCACTGCACGACCGCAGCAGTGGGTCCCGGAGCCGCGGGCGGCCCGTGTCCATCTCGTTTGAAGACCTCGCCGAACGAGACGCGCCCACCCGATTCTGGGCTATGGAGGCGCTCGGGGCATCAGCCATGCTTCCGATCATCTGGCGCAGCGGATTCCCCGTCGGCGGGTTACTCCACTGGCTATCGCTCGCCAGGTTGCGGCGTCCGCCCGTCCGGTGGTTCTCCACCTCTTCTCCCGAGTACGCCTACGGAGGGAAGAGCCGCCACCTCATCGCTGCCGCAAGGCTCCTGGCGCGTCGGCAGGGGTGGTGGCTCCCCGCCCCGGAGTTCATCACGTTGAGCCAGGCCGACATCGTCCTCGATGCCGTCCTGGAGGCGTCGCGCCGGCAGGCCGGGTGTATCGTCATCACCAAGCCGAGTTTTGCGGTGCGCCTGGCGGCGCTGGCCCGCCAGCGGGGGGTCTCGCTGCACCGCGTGTGCTTCGAGACGGCGAACGAGCCACTCACTCCGGGCAAAGCCGAGGAGATCCGTGCGTCCGCTGCCAGGGTGGGGTCCATTTACGGCTTTCACGAGGGGGGCATGGTGGGCGTCCCGTGTGGTCATCCCGTGGAACCCGACGACATGCACTTCGTCGCCGATTGCTACGGACTGATTCAGCGGACGCGGGAGTATGCCGGGGTCCCCATGCGCTCGTTCATGTTTACGACCCTGCTGGCCAGCGCGCGTAAGATTCTGCTCAATGTGGAGATCGACGACTTCGGCCTGTTCGAGCCGCGGCGCTGCGGCTGCCCGCTGGACGATCTGGGCTTCCGGTATCATCTGGCCAACGTCCGGAGCTTCACCAAGTTGACGGGGGAGGGCGTCACAGTCGTCGGGACCAACTGCGTCCACATCATCGAGGAAGTCCTGCCCAAGACGTTCGGCGGACAAAGTATTGACTACCAGCTGCTGGAGGTGGAGGATCAGGACCACCTGACCCGACTGCTGCTCCTGGTGAGTCCCCGGCTCGGCCCGCTGGACGAGCAGGCCGTGCGGACCCGGTTCATCTCCACCCTGGATGCGCAGGAGCGGGGCGGCATACCACTCTGGCGGCAGGCCGAGACCATCCAGGTGGTGCGCCAGGATCCCGTGCATACCGCGGGGGGCAAGCTCTTTCCCTTCCACACCATCGCCCTCAGCGAGTGGCAGAAGGTGGTGGAGCGACCGGGAGCCTTCACCATCCGCGCATAGAAGGAGGGAGACCTGATGAGAAGCTGGGATTGGTGGGGCAAGGTCTCGCGTAGGGCCTTTCTCCGTCTGACGGCGGCCGCCGCGTCGACGCTCCTCCTTCCCCTCAAGGCGCTCGCGCAGTGGCCTGAACGCACCATCTTCATGGTCGTCGGCTACGCGGCCGGCGGCGGCACCGACATCATCATGCGAGGGATCTCTAAACCGATGGAGCGCCTGCTGGGCCGGCCCATCAACGTCACTAACCGCGAGGGATCGGTGGCCGCTCTCGCGACCGACTTCATCTGGAAGCGGCCGGTAGACGGCCACTGGTGGTTGGGGACATCCAACTACAATAAGTTCCTCCGCGTGCAGGGCCTGCACCAGACAACTCCATGGAAGGACTGGCAGTTCTACAAGATCGCGAGCACCATCGCCGCGTGGGCGGTGAAGCCCGACTCACCATATCGGACCTTCGCTGACGTGATCGAGGCGGCCCGCCGTCGGCCGGGACAGGTCAAAGTCTCGAACTCCGGGATCGGCGGCATATGGCACGAGGCCACCCTGATGGTCGAAAAGTTCAGCGACGTCAAGTTCCAGTCGATCCCCTACACCGGAGGGGCTCCGGCGACGCTCGCCGGCCTGCGGGGCGAGGTCGACGTGGTGGCCAGCGGTGTCCACGAGCAGATCGAGCACCTGCGCGCGGGAAATCTGCGTAACCTCGCGGTTTTCACAGCCGAGCCGCTGGCGGTGGGCGGTGCTGGAAGCCTCCCGCCGGTGGTGAGCTATGTGTCGCGGCTGAAGGACTTTGCGCCGTTTGGCGGTTCGTTGACCCTGGGACTGCGGCGAGACATCGATCTGGAGATCCTCACGACCATCGATCGGCACCTGCGGCAGGCCGTGAGCGACCCTGAGTTCACCCAGATGCTGGATCGTCAGGTCCTGTTCAAGGCGCTGAAGACGGGACGCGAGGCTGACCGCGAGGCCGCGGCCACGGAAGCCGTCACCGCCTGGCTGTTCTGGGAGCAGAAACTTGAGACGGCCAGGGTCAACCCGGCCGACCTCGGCATCCCCCGCCCTGAAGAGTTCGAACGGTGGTGGCCCCCCCGAGGGTACCGGCCCTTGTGGTGACCCCCACGGTTGACCGGCGGGAACGGGAACGCGGCCCTGATCTGGTCGCGGGGACCTCGTTGGCCGCGCTGGGACTCTACGTGGCGGCGCAGGCCGTGACCATGCCCCGGCCCGCCGGGTGGCACTCCGCCCCCGGGTTACTGCCGTTCCTCCTGGGCTCCTGGTTGACCGCGATGTCGGCCGTGCTCCTGGTCGGGAGTGTGAAGCGCGGAGGTGGGGCGCAGCTGCGTAGGGCCGTCCGGCAGATCCGGCAGGACGTTACCGTGCGCGCCGACCGCGTGTGGCGGATGGCGTTTATGCTGGCGGGGGTGGCAGTGTACGTCTATCTCCTGCTCCCCCGGCTGTACTTTGAAATCGCGACGTTTGTCTACCTTGCCACCACGATGAGGGTCCTGTGGCGCCGGGAGCCACTAAAGATCGCACTTGTCGCTGGGGGTGTGGCTGTGGCCCTGACCCTGTTGTTCAGCCGGTTCCTGCGAACGTTGCTGCCCGGGGCGGGGTCGTGGCTATGACGTTGGATCTGAGCCAAATCGTTCAGCCGATGACGCTCCTGACGATGGCGACGGGGGTGGTCTTCGGATTGCTCTGGGGAGCCATGCCCGGGCTGAGCACCTCCATGGCCATGGCGCTGCTGGTCGGGATCTCGGCCAAGTTCTCGTTCCCGCTGGCAATCGCGTTTCTCGTCGGTGTATTCACGGGGAGTACGAGCGGCGGTGAAATGAGCGCGGTGCTGATCGGCATCCCGGGGACTCCGGATGCCGTCCCCCTGGCTATCGAAGGGTATCCGTTGACCAGACGCGGCGAAGGCGGGCGCGCCCTCGGACTGGCTTACGTGGCTTCCTTTCTGGGGGGCTGGGTCGGCATTGCCCTGCTGGTGATGTTCGCCCCCGTGATCATCGGCTTTGCGTTGGAGCTCGGCTCCTGGGAGATGGCGCTGTTGGGCCTGTGGGGCGTCGCCATTGCCGGCAACCTGACCAGTGGGGAGCGGCCGTTAAAGGGATGGATCTCTGGATGCCTGGGCCTGTTGGTGGCCATGGTCGGGCGTGAGGTCATCTACGGTTACGGCCGGTTCACCTTCAATTCCGCCGAGCTGGCCGACGGGATCGACTACATTCCTCTCCTCATCGGGCTGTTCGGTCTTGCCGAGATCCTGCGGGTATTCTTGACGCACGAGTCGATTCACGTACAGTCCCAGGTCCGGCGGATCATTCCGGACTGGGGGCTGATCGCCCGATACTGGAAGGCAGCGATTCGAGGCTCGGTGATCGGGGCGCTGATTGGCGCGATTCCCGGCGCAGGGGGCAATGTGGCCACGTACGTGAGTTACGATGTGGCCAGGCGCACGGCGCCGCCCGACGAGCGCGCGAAGTTCGGGCAGGGCAGCTATGAGGCCATCGTGGCCGCGGAGGTGGCGGACAACGCCAACATCGGGGGAGCGCTACTGCCCACGCTTACGCTCGGCATCCCCGGAAGCGCCGGCGCCGCGGCGTTCATGGCCGCGCTGAACCTCCAGGGCGTCAGGGTCGGGCCACTGATCAACCAGGACCACCCGGGACTGTTGCCCTATATCTATGGGGTGCTTGTCCTGTCCAACTTCGTGATGTATGGCGCGGCCCTGCTGCTGGTCCGGCCGGTGGTCCGCCTCTTTTCCCTCCCCCGCGAGGTGCTGATGCCGATCATCGCCGTCGTGTGCGTCCTGGGGGCGTTTGGGCTCAATCTCTCGATGTTCGATGTCAGCGTGATGTTCGTCTTCGGGATCATGGGGTTGGTACTGCAGCGGGCCGGCTTCCCGCTGGCCCCCATGGTCCTGGGAGCCATCCTGGGGTCGATGGTGGATGAGAACCTGCGGCGGGCACTGGTCCTGTTCGAGCATCAGCCGATGGCCCTGTTCGGGCGACCGTTTGGATTGGCCCTCTTGACGCTGATCCTGTTCACGCTCTACGACGGAATCTATCGTGCCGGCAGAGTACCTGACGGGTACGGAACGACATGAACACGATTCTGAACCAGCGTCAAGGCCAGTTGCTGCGAGCCCACAAGATGAGGTTCGCCAGCGCCGCATCTGGCCTGCCTTTCGTGAGCCCATGACCAGGGGATAGCAGTTCATTTGCTTAAATAGGGGAGTACGTGACTGCCCAGATTCTGTCGTTTTCACGTGGAGGTGAGCCATGGGCAAGCGAGCACGCTCAGCCTATGCCACCAATCCCATCGACGTATTGCGATCGGCGCTGAAGAGCCAGTATCACGCCACTCTGGCGATGGTGCGAGCAGCCATCAAGCGATGCCCCGATGACCTGTGGACCAGCAGCGGCGGTCACGCCAATCCATTCTGGCGGATCGCGTACCACACGCTTTACTACACGCATCTGTACCTCCAGCCGAATAACTGGACTTTTCGTCCTTGGGAGCATCACCGGGGGGGATTCCAGCGCTTTGAGAGATCACCGAGAGGCGGTCGGCCGTATACGAAGGCGGAGGTCTTGGCTTATTGGCGCATCTGCGATGCAATGGTTGACGATGCCGTCGACGCGCTCGACCTCAACAGTCCAGAGAGTGGGTTCAGTTGGTATAAGGGGTTTCCCAAGGCGGAGCATCAGATTCTCAACATTCGCCACATCCAGTACCATGAGGCGCAACTCGCGGATCGTCTACGGGCGGCGATGGGGGCTGGTGTCAATTGGGCGTATGCGCGCCGGAGTGCACCTGCGCGCGCGGCCCGCCAGTGACATGCGTTTTTCGCTAATGCACACGGTGGAAGCCGCAGCGCCAATGGCTGTGGTAGGATGCCCGCCCGGCCCACCACGAAACCCTGCGCATTGCCACGACCGGGTACGCTCAGTCCGTGGAATTCTAGCGCGGTCGCAGCGAGGACCCCGCGACCAGCAGTTCTTCATCCCCCAACTCCCGGCAGCACGCCTCGAAGGCCTCCAGACGGACCCCTCGCCATCGCAGGTCCTCCAGACGCTCGTGTAGGGGCACGTCAATCCGCACCGTGGCGAGAGTGCGATAGAGCAGCGCCTCCGCCCGGTGCTCGCGCAGGGTGCGGGCCAGGGCCTGGGCGCCGCGCACCGGGACGTCCCACCGATGCTCGTCGTCCGGGATGGCCTCCAGCCGGCCGTAGCGGGCGAGCAGCGTGGTGGCGGCCTTCTGGCCCCAGCGCGGGATGCCGGGGTACCCGTCGGCGCTGTCGCCCACGAGCGCGAGCCAGTCGGGGATCGCGCCGGGAGGAACGCCGAAGCGCGCGAGCACCCCGGGCTCATCGAGGACGCGACGACGGAGCCGATCCAGGCAGACGACGCGCGATCCGCGCACGCACTGTGCCATGTCCTTGTCGGGCGTGCAGAGGACGACCTGGTCCACACCCTCCGCCTCCGCCCAGCGCGCGGCGGCGGTGGCCAGAGCATCATCCGCTTCGAACTCCACCAGGGGCCAGACGACGAGACCCAGGGCCTCGACCGCCCGCTCCGCCGGGCCGAACTGGGCCAGCAGGTCCAGGGGGACGCCGTCGCTCGTCTTGTAGCCGGGGAAGAGATGATTGCGGAAGGACTCGATAACGTGGTCGAAGGCGCAGGCCACGTGGGTGACCCCACCCTCGCGCAGCAACGCGAGGAGCGAACGAAGCAGGCCGCGGGTGGCGCCCACCTCGGTGCCGACCGCGGAGGTGGCGCGAGGGGCGCCGAAGTACGCGCGGAACAACTCGTAGGTGCCGTCGACCAGGTGAACGCGCACGCGCCAGGACTCCTCTTCCGGGCGACCGAGTTGGGTTCCTCTAG
>DATDQT010000136.1:0-13135 GCA_035292085.1 bacterium | reverse complement strand
CTCCACTAATCTACACAATCTGCTCAATCTATACAATCTGCTCAACTCAATCATTTCGGTGCGTTATTCGGATCGCTCGGCCTCGTCGACGACCCGAACCACGTGTCGGAGATCGGTGAGATCCACTCCGGTCTGCAGGATCCTGACCGGGCCCACTCCGTCGCGCACCCGGCTGAGCTGTTCAGCGCGGTCATCTACGAACAGGATCTCCTCGGGGCCCACGACGACGCCGTCAGTGGCCAGCTCCGCCAACAGGGCTGCGATCATGCGGTCCTTGTGGGGGTGAAACTCCACCTTCGGATGTGTGAAGTACTTCCGCAGATCCAGCAGCTCGAAGATGGCGAACGCCGGCTCAGGACGGTTCCAGCTCGCGATGGATACCATCACCCCCCGCCGGCGCAGCGTTTCCAGCGTTTCCCGCGCGCCTGGAGTCAGCCGGACCAGTTCTCCCCGCGCATCAGCCACCGTCCGGTCATCGACTTTACGAAACGGCGGCCGCAGGGTGGATACATCGTCGTGGTCCCACAGCGTATTGTCGCAGTCGAAAACAACAAGTTTGATCGACATTGTGACCTTTGGGTATCGGAAGCCGGTGGCCGGTAACCGGTAACCGAAAACGCGGCTCTGACGGCTACCGGTTCCCGGTTACCGCTTTCCGTCTCCTTAGGCGTTCTTTTACCTTGAGGCTGGTCAGTTCGCGCCGTGCGTCCGTCCCGATCCAGCGCGCAGAACGGGACTCGCTGCGGGCCAGGTTCCGGGCCAGCACCGTCGCGCTGCGGTTCAATCGCCGGTTGCGCTTCCCGATATTGCGCAGAGCCCAGTTGACGGCCTTTTTCACAAAGTTGCGTTCGTCCGTCGCCGCGCGGGTGATGAGGGGGTAGAACCGTTCGAACTCGCGGTCGGTCATCGTCTTGTCCCACCAGGCCAACTCGGCAATGAGGGCGAACGCGGCGCGCTTGACGAACTCTTCCTTGCGACCGGCCCACGCGCGAATCTTCGCCCCCGCGTGGGGGGTGGCCGCAATCAAGGCGCTCACCTGATCGACGATGTCCCAGGAGTCGAAATCTCTGACCCACCGGTCGAGCTGCGCCGCCGTCACCTGTGCGGGCTCTTCCACGAAACTGGCCAGGATTCTCGCCTCGTGGATTCCCGAGGCCCAGAGTTGCCGGGCCAGCCGGTGATCCGTCCCGAGGTCCCACTTCAGTCTCCGCAGATCCCACACCGAGATACCGAGGACTGTCGTCTTTGGACGGATGCCGAACCGGGCCATGCCCTCTACGTTGCGGGGGCTGGCCATGCTGCGCAGGCGCGAGAGCACCTCGCGTGCCCCGTACGAAGCCGTGCGGCGACTCCGGCGCGTCGCAGAAAGGCGAGACTCACGGCGTCGTACGGGGCGTGCCGTCATGCCGGCAACGTCCTGTGCACGCGCCGGATCACCTCGTCCGTGAACTCCGTCGTGGTCGCGCTGCCTCCCAGGTCGGCCGTCCGCACGCCATCCTGCACGGCGCCAAACACGGCGGCCGAGATTGCTCCTGCTGCCTGCCGCACCCCCGGATCGTCCATGTACCCTAGTACCGCGGCGGCGGCCAGGATCATCGCCATGGGGTTGGCGATGTTCTTGCCGTACAGACGCGGCGCCGTTCCGTGCGGGGCCTCGGCCAGGACCGTGCGGACAGCGTAGCGCTCATCGAGTGCGAGCACCAGTGACTCGGCGCCGGCAATGGAGCCGAACATCTGCAGGACCAGGTCCGAGAGCGTGTCACCGTCCCGGTTGAGGGACGGGATGACCAGCGCGTCGCCGGTCGTCTGCAGCAGAAGCGCGTACACCGCATCAATGAGCTGCGGGTCGTACGGCACGTTGGGATGCCGTTTGGCCGCAGCGTCGAGTTCTTCCTTCAGCAGGCCTTCGTAGATCGGGCTGACGGTATACTTCGGTCCGCCGAAGACTTTGGCGTGGGTCTTCTCGGCATGGAGGAAGGTGAACTCGGCGACCACGCGGCAGAGGTGGCGGCTGATCCGTGTCGTCCGGAACGCGACTTCATCGTCGCCGGTACCTTCGCGCCACTCCTCGGCGCCGTAGGCATCCTGGACGGCCATGCGCACGACGGAAATCGGTGCAACGACGCCGGCAATCGGCCGCACGCCGGGAATCCGCCGGCCCGTGCGCAGGATGACCTGCGCACCGACCGCCTCCCGGAGGATAGCGTTCGGACTGCCCACATCCCGGCGATCCTCCGGTGTGATCGTCGCCGCCTTCAGCGCGCGGCCGTACTCCACGATGGCCTGGGCCGCATCGTAGATGACCGCGTTGCGTGTAGCCCGCCGGCTCTCCAGACCGAGATCGAACCGCACCAGACGCAGGTCCAGTCCCGTGACGGCAGGCGCAAGCACGCGGAGTGCCTCCGCCAGCAGCTCCTCTCCGGTCTGGTCCCCGTGCAACACGACAAGTGGATTCGACATCGCATTCAACCTATACAACTCACACCATAACCGGCCCAACGTGATCCAAGACGGCGGTGCCCTTCAGCACCACCACCCGCGGATCGCGGCCATGGGCAATCCGGCCGGCCCATGACGTCCGCCATGCATCGGCTTCCAGCCTCACGGATTGCAGACGAATGCCGGCGGCGGCGTAGCCCGCGACCAACGTGGCTGTATCCGTCCATCGATTCGCCACGGCTGACGCGTTCACGTGCACCTCCAGGCGGCCGGCGGGCCTGGCAAGGCGGACCACCGCGCGCAACCCCTCCGGCCGGGGCGTCCACACGGTCTCGAGCAAGCGCCCCCATGGATACAGCACGTAGATTTCGTCGGCCACTCCGTTCAGGGCCTGCGGCAGATCGTGCACCTCTGCGCGTATGAAGAGGAGATTCCCGATGCCGCCCCGGGCCGGCTTGCGCCCGGCGCGGAAGGACACCTCGCGCATGAGGCGTGCGTTGGCATCGATCCCGACGAAGGCCCGCCGCGGGTGCCGGCGGGCCTGGCGGTAGACCCAGCGGCCGTCACCGGTCCCGAGATCGACGATTGCCCGCTCGAACCCGCCCATCCAGTGTGTGATGAACGCACCCTCGATTCGGTCAATGCGCCTGCCACGAACAACATCCAGGCTCCCATCCATATCTGCACCTCCCTGCGAATCTGGTCTGACTGGGTCGCAGGAAGTGCAGGAGGAGCCCGGGGCCGATTGCGGCACAGGGCATCGGTACACTGGATTGAAACAGACGGGAAGAGCCGGTGTCCGCGGACGCGGACGCCGGAAGGACTACTGAGGCTGGCGAGAAGTCAACGTCAAGTCATCTCACTCACAATGTACACAATCCACCCAATCTACACAATCTACCCAATCGGGCAGATACAACCATCGGGCTAGGTTCTGGCGATCGAGTAGATTGGGACGATCGGGAAGATTGGGAAGACAGCGGAGGCTGCGCGTGGACGCACTCAAAGCACGCATCAGAAAAGAAGGCAAGAACCTCGGTGGGGGCATCCTCAAGGTCGACAGTTTCATCAACCATCAGGTCGATCCGGTCTTGATGGATGCCTGCGGACGCGAATTCGCCGCGCGGTTCGCCGCCAGCGGCGCCGCGAAGGTCCTGACGGCGGAAATTTCCGGCATCGCCCCCGCCCTGACGACGGCGCTTCACCTCGGAGTGCCAGTCGTCTACGCGCGGCGGACGCGGCCGATCACGATGTCCGACCAGGTCTTGCTGACGCTGGCGCCATCCCACACAAGAGGCCAGACGGTCGAACTCATCATTTCCCCGCAGTTCCTTGGCCCAGACGACCGCGTGCTCATCATCGACGACTTCCTCGCGACGGGTCAGACCATCATGGCACTGGCCCGGCTGACCCAGGCCGCCGGGGCCACGCTGGTGGGCATCGGCGCGGTCATTGAGAAAACGTTCGAGGGAGGCCGGGACGTCCTCGCGCCGCTGGGCGTCCCAATTGAGGCGCTGGCCATCGTCACGGACATGTCCGACGGGAGAATCATTATTCGCGACTGAGTTATCGGAGGAGCAAGTAGAGCGGTACCACCGCGAGCAGGACCACGAACACCGCGAACCGCGGCCGGCTTCCCGCAATCGTCTTGTTCAGCCACAGCAGCAGCCGCCGGTAGGGATCGTAGAACATGAACAGGACCACCACGGAGACCAGCGCAACGGAGAGCATCTCTGTCAACACGACCGTGAACGCCGCCGGATTCGGCACCAGCAGCGACGCGACCAGGGTATCGATGAATGTCGTGATGTTGGCGCCCATGATGTAGGGGATCACCGGCTGCCTCCGGACCATGCCGCGCGCCGCGAGCGGGACGAGGATGGAGAGCGAGACCGAGACAGACATGGTCAGCGTCGTCACGAGCATGCCGAGCGCGAACATCATGGTCGGACTGGCCAACCAGCGGGCCCACCGCCCTTCCAGTTCCCGCGTCTCGACGCGCGGGAGCGTGCGATCCAGGAAGCGGAACGCCAGCAGGAGCACGGCAAAACCCACCGCAAACACGGCCAGCGCGGGGAGGCGCCCGGTCAGACCGCGCACGATCGGATCAAACGCGACCTCCGTGATCGACGACAGCCGGACGGGAATGTCAAAGCGCACGCGATCGAGCCAGCCGCGCTGGAGCGCCGCGCTGCCCACGGCCATCGCCGGGAGGTAGGTCGTCGCCGTCGTGAGCATGGCGAGGATGCCCATCGAAACGACCCCGCGTCCGCGCCATCCTCGCAAATAGAACACAAACCCCGTGACGAGCACGATGAACGAGGCTCCGAGCCGGGAACCGTTGATCATGGCAAACGCCTCGAGCGGCGCCACCGTGTCGCCTCCCAGCAGCGTCAGGGAGACCGCGGCTACAGGCGAGCCGCTCAGGGACACGTACGCCATGAGCCATCCGAACCCGAGGAAGCCGGAGAACCCTTCGACGGACAGGCTGCGCATGATCACGGCCAGGCCCGCGGCGCCGCGCGTCAGGGTGCGGATGGCGAGGATAAAGAGGAACAAGCCGGCGGCCGCCCACAGGATCTGTGCGGTGCGGACTCTCCAACCGCTGATTGCCGGCGCGGGCGGCGGAACGACGGAGGCGGATGAGTCCGTATGAGGCCGCACGGCTCGTCATTCTAACACCGAACATCAGTGATGCCCAGCCCAAACGGGTTCTCCCCGTCTGCAGAATCGCATTGTATAATTGTTTGAGCGCGCCCGTAGCTTAACGGACAAAGCTCCTGACTTCGGATCAGGTGAGTGGGGGTTCAACTCCCTCCGGGCGCTCCACATTTGAGGAGGGCATGCGAACGCATGCCCTCCTCATCTTTCGACGTTGTCGTCTAAGCGTCTATTCTGTGGACCTCTTCTGGAAAATGCGCGCCTGGAAGAAAGAGCTCGTCAGTTACCTCGGGATTTTCTTACCCAGCGATCTCGCGGAAGGAGTAGGCGACGATTCTCCCGCTCGCCCTCTTGGGGGAGAAGGTGCGGGGTGAGGGGATTTCCTCTTTCCTTTGGAGGGCCGTGTCTGTTTCGAGGGCTTTGCAACCAAGCCTGCCAGCAGCTTCACCGATCTCCCGGTCACCTGCATCCCATACCGCCGTTTGCGCTGTTTTCGCTCCCGCCGCTCGGCGTGGGGATCGGTCCGTTCGCGCGTCACCGCAGGAGTTCTTCGGCGGCGTCGCGCCAGACCGTCCACTCCACGACGGCGCCTGGGAACTTCCTGATAATCCGGCCGTCGCGGGTGATGAAGAACGTCTCCGGTACGCCGGTCAGCCCATAGGCTCGGTGCACGGCGCCGTCCACATCACGGACGTTCGAATACGTCGGGTTGGTCTGGGCGATGAACCTCCGCGCCTCTTGCTCGAGGTCCTGAATGTTCACGCCGACCACCACGAGCCCACGATCGCGGTACGTCTGCCAGACCCGTTCCAGCAGCGGCGCCTCGTCCTTGCACGGGATGCACCACGACGCCCAGAAGTTCAGGACAACAACTTTGCCCCGCAGATCGGCCAGGCCGAGGGCCCCGGAGGCGTTAAGGCGCCCAAGCCGAAACTCCGGCGCGGCCGGACGCTCGCCCCTCGCCAGCGCCGCCGTGATCGATTCCGGGCGCTGCTTCTGCAGCGACGCATATCCGACGACGGCGAGCAGGGCGATGACCGGGAGCAGCCATAACAAACGGGCTTGGGGCTTCGGGCTTCGGGCCGCAGGACGGAGCTGGCCGGCGTCCTCTGTGTTCACAGTGAGCTATGCAGCCGGGTATCCGACCGTCCGGAGTGCCTCCCGGATCTTCTCCTCGCTGACCGTCGCCGGATCAAACAGCACCTTCACTTCTTTGGTCGTCTCGCTGGCCTGGACGGACTCGATCCCAGGCAGCCCCTGCACCGCGCGGGTGACGGTGCTCACGCACCCATCACAGTGAATCCGTGGCACTCTCAGTGTCGTCTGCATCCGTTGCCTCCTCAATCGGGTCCGGGCCCTAACCGTCTAGGCCGCAGGCCCTAGTTGTTTCCACCGCAACCGCAAACTGTTCGTCACCACGGTGACGGAACTGAACGCCATCGCCAGTGCCGCCAGCACCGGGTTGAGCAGAATCTGGAAGAACGGGTAGAGCACGCCGGCGGCCAGCGGGATGAGGGCCACGTTGTAGGCGAAGGCCCAGAACAGGTTCTGCTTGATCGTCCGCATCGTCTGCCGACTCAGCTTCAGCGCGCTCAGGATTCCGCCCAGCCCTTCGCCGATGAGGACGATGTCCGCCGATTCGATGGCCACGTCGGTGCCCGCGCCGATGGCGATCCCCAGGTCGGCCTGCGCCAGCGCCGGTGCGTCGTTGATGCCGTCGCCCACCATGGCCACGCGGCGCCCCGCCGCCTGCAGTTTCTTGACTTCGTCGACTTTGTGCTCGGGCAGCACGTCTGCCAGAAAGTGCTCAATCCCGACCTGCTTGGCGATGGCCGCCGCCGTGACGCGGTTGTCGCCGGTGAGCATGACGACGTCCAGCCCCATGCGGCGCAGCGCCTCCACGACCTCGGCGGCTTCGGGCTTCAGCGTATCTGCCACGGCGACGATCCCCGCGGAACGGCCCTCGACGGCGACATACATCGGCGTCTTGCCTTCCTGCGCGAGCTGCACGCCGGCCGTGGTGGCCCCATCGCGTGCGACCGCGTGTTCAGCCAGCAACAGCTCGTTGCCGACGAGCACCCGCTGCCCGGCCACGTCGGCATCGATGCCGCGGCCCGGTACCGCGTCGAAGCGGTCGGGACGCGCCAGATCGAGGCCCTGCTCGCGGGCCCGGCGGACAATCGCCTCGCCCAGTGGATGCTCCGATCCCCATTCGGCCGACGCCGCCAGCCGCAGGACCTCCGCCTCGCTGAACCCGTTGAGGGTCCGCACATCGGTCACTGCCGGTACGCCGCGCGTCAGCGTCCCCGTCTTGTCGAGGACCACCGTGTGGATCCGGTGCGCGGTCTCCAGGGCCTCGCCGCTCTTGATCAAGATCCCGTGCTCGGCGCCCCGCCCGGTCCCGACCATGATGGCCGTCGGCGTGGCCAAGCCCAGCGCGCACGGACAGGCAATGATCAGGACCGCCACAAACGTCACCAGCGCATACGTCAGCGACGGCGCCGGGCCGAACAGCAGCCACACGAGGAACGTGGCCGCGGCAAGGATCATGACCGTGGGCACAAAGTACGCCGCCACACGGTCGGCAAGCCGCTGGATGGGGGCCTTGCTGCCCTGCGCTTCCTGCACCAGGCGCACGATCTGCGCCAGCATCGTGTCGCGCCCGACTTTCGTCGCCTTGAACGAGAAGGCTCCCGTGCGGTTGAGCGTGGCGCCGATGACCTCGTCTCCGGGGCCCTTCTCGACCGGCAGCGACTCGCCGGTGATCATGGATTCATCGAGGGCCGAGCGGCCTGCTTCGATCACCCCGTCCACCGGCACGCGCTCACCAGGACGAACGACCACGAGGTCGCCAAGCTCCACTTCGTCGACCGGCAGGTCCACTTCGCGGCCGCCTTCGCGCACCACGCGCGCGGTCGGAGGCTGCAGATTGATCAGCTTGCGGATAGCCTCCGACGTCTGGCCCTTCGCCCGGGCCTCCAGGTACCGGCCCAGCAGGATCAAAACGATGATGATGGCCGCGGTCTCGTAGTACGTTTGAGGCTCCAACCCGCCCGCGTAGAAGACCTGCGGCGCCAGGGTTGCGACGACGCTGTACAGGTACGCGGCCGTGGTGCCCACGGCGATGAGCGTGTTCATGTCCGTCGTGCGGTGGCGCGCCATCGCCCATGCCCCGCGGTAGAACTGCCAGCCGGCCCAGAACTGGACCGGGGTCGCCAGGACCAGCTGCACGTACCAGTTCTTGAGGATCTCAGGGATCCAGATCTGGTGCAGCCCCATGTGGTGCAGGCTGCCCCACAGGATCGGCAGCGTGAGCAGGGTTCCGACGACGAGTTTGCGGCGCAGCGTCTGGACCTCGCGCTGCCGCGCCTGGCGCTCGTAGTCGTCCGCGGCCGCCCCGGCTACCTCCAGCGGCTCGTACCCGGCATCACGAATCGCGCGGCGCAGGTCGCCGACGGGGGTGGTGACAAGCGCGGTGACCGTCGCCCGTTCGCTGGCCAGGTTGACCGCGGCGTCGAGCACGCCGTCAACGGTGCGCAGAGCCGACTCCACTTTCTCCACGCACGAGGCGCACGACATCCCGCGGACCGGGATCTGGACCTTCTGCACCGGCACGTCGTAACCCAGGGACCGGACGACGTCGACAAAGCGGGCGGTCGTGGTCGCCTCGGGATCGTAGGTGATGTTCGCGCGGCCGGCGGCAAGGTTCACGGCCACGGCCTGCACGCCCTGCGAGTCCTTGAGGCCGTGTTCCACCTTCGCCACGCAGCTCGCGCAGCTCATGCCCTCCACTGGGAGATCCAATCGCTTCGTTGTCATCAGAGTTTGGAAGACATCTCAAAGACTTCCAGGAGTTCCCCCACCGTTCGCTCGCGTTCGGTAGGGTCGGGCGCACGGATGCCGGCGGCGGCGCAGGTCTGCAGATGGTCTTCCAGCAGGAGGGCGTTGACCTTGTCGATGGCCCGCTGGACGGCGATGGTCTGCTTGATGATATCGATGCAGTACGCCCCCTCCTCGACCATCCGCTGTACGCCCCGGACGTGTCCTTCGATGCTCCGGAGCCGGGCGGCGGCCTTGGCGCGGACGTCGGGACTGCCGTGGCGGTGCGGGTGCGCAACCGCTTTGGTTTCTGTAGCCATTGCTCCCTCCCGGGTATCCCCTCCCCATAGGGAGGGGGTTCTGTCACCAGCGTACCATTGTCTGGGCCGGATTTGCAAGCGCTCTGGAACCGAAAAAGAAGAAGGGCAGCGCCGCTGCCCCTCTTCACCTCCGGTACCCGGCTTGCGCTGCCTAGAACGTAATCAACCGGGCGTTGATCCCCACGAGGACGCCGGCGACGGTCATCGGCGAACCGATGACGGTAATCGTCATCCCGATTTGGAGGTCCTCGAACGACCTGAGGCGTCCGCCCGAGACGATCTGGGTCGTCTCTGACACGCTGACGGCCTGACCACTGTTGAGGAGCACGAATCGCCCGCCGACGGCGTTCTTGAGGACGATGGTGCCGGTGATGGTCGACTCGCCGGCGGCGGATCGCAGGACGTCGATCCGGCGGGCCACAACGGTTCCGTCCGCGTTCACGGTGCCCCGCACGACGACGAGGTCATTGATCCGGATCGCCCGGAACGTCGCGACACGACCGGTAATATCCGTTGTCGAAGTCACCAGCACGGTGCGTACGGTCCCGTTGGTCTGCCGCACGCGCAGCGAGCGGTCGCCCTTGTCGATCACAATGCCCTGGAATTGGACGACCTGGCCCTGCTGGGTCTCCACCCCACTCCGCGCGGGCTCCTGGACCTGACGGTTCTGGACCACCACGCGGGTGGCCAGGTACATCCCGTTGTCCATCCGGAGGGCCTGAACGTGGACGCGGTCGCCAACCCGGAAGTCCTGGATGCGGGCCGGACGGTCAAAATCGACCCGCCCGCCCTTCTCGGCCAAATGGACGTCGGTTCCGGTCTGCACCATGACCGTCATGGTGTCCGAGCCGACCTGACGCCGGTGTCCTGGGGTAAGCACGCGCATCGTGAAGGACGCACGGCCCTGGTTGATGGCGGTAATGACACCCTCGACGCTGACGAGCGCCGTCGCCCGCGGTCGCTGCGCCGTGGGATTCTGCTGGCCCCCCGGACCGGCGATGACCGGGATGGCCAGGATCACGAGCAGTGCAGCCGCGAGTAGAGAACACGCGGTAATCCTACGCACAATATCCACCTCCCGTTCACCTATCCATACGGCCGGCGCGGGAGGAGAGTTCCATGAAAAGATTGGCGGCCGCCGCCGAATGATTCCGCAGAATCTCTCGGCTGTCGCGACCGCCAGAGTCCCGTCCTTCAGCAGCCGTGCTCTTGGACCGGATGCGGAGCCCGTTGATCTTCGATTGCATCCGGTGGTGCGTGGCCGTCTTCCAGACGGGGCGCCATCATATCAAGGTCGAAAAACCGTGTCAAGGTCACTCACTCTCTATATTCCCCATGCACCGCGCGCTTCGCGTGGGTGCATGGCAGAGAACCTACGGTTGCGCGGGGACCGCGTACCGAAACCGGCCCGGCGGCGGCGCGGCAGGCAGCGTCAGGCGCGGACTCGCGCGAATGTCAACGGTCAGGCCCACTGAGCGCAGTCCTTCAACGAATCCCCCGCGGAGGTTGAGCGTGGCCGCCATGGCGCGCGAATCGCCCACCGCGCTGATCTCATACGGTGCGCTGAGACGCAGCGGCCCGGCAAACACGCCGCGGTCGTCCTGGCCAAATCCTGTCGTCGCCACAATGCGGTGTCCGTTGACCGCGATCGCCTCCGCGCCACCGGACCACAACTCGTTGATCAAGCCGCTGAGGTCCTGCGCCTGAATACCGGGCGGGACGATTCCGGTGGGCGTCGCCGGTTCTCGCAACCGGACGACGACCCCCGGCCCCTGCACCGGCACCAGACCGAGCACCAGGCGATACACGTCGACATCCCGCGCCAGTGTCTCGGCGGCGCTGCGGCCCTCGGCGGCGGCGGTCTGGTATTCGGAAAGCGTCGTCCGCAGCTGGGCGACCTCGTTCTGCAGAGCCTGGAGGGCTGCGCCCTGCTGCTGAACGAGCACGGCCAGGTCGCGCACGCGGACCGTCGGCAGAGCGGTCTGTTGCCGGATCGCCCGTCCCGCGCGGAATTGGGTGATCAGCAGAAACCCCACCGCCACGGCGAACACCGCCAGAGTCCACTGCCAGCGGAACGCGCGCGATCCCACGCTCATACGAAGTGACCAAAGTATAGCATTCGCCGGGACGGGGCTTGACAGGACCCCGTCCCGTCCAAAGAATAAGGTATTAGCAGTGTCACCCCGAGAGTGCTAATCTCATAAGGAGGGTTGTACCTATGCCGGCGAAAGTGCTGCTGTACGACGAAGAAGCCCGGCGGGCGCTCGAGCGCGGCGTCGAGAAAGTCGCCAACGCCGTCCGCGTCACGCTCGGCCCCAAGGGCCGCAACGTGGTCCTCGAGAAGAAGTGGGGTTCCCCCACCATCACCAAAGACGGCGTCACCGTCGCCAAGGAAATCGAACTGGAAGACCCCAACGAGAACTTGGGCGCCCAGCTGGTGAAGGAAGTCGCCAGCAAGACCAACGACGCCGCCGGAGATGGCACCACCACCGCGACCGTGCTGGCGTGGGCGATTGTCAGAGACGGGCTCAAGAACGTCGCGGCGGGCGCCAACCCCATGCTGCTCAAGCGCGGCATCGACCGCGCCGTGGAAACCGTCGTCGACGAACTCAAGAAGATCTCCATCAGCGTGGAAGGCCGCCAGGACATCGGCCACGTGGCCGGGATCGCGGCCAACGATTCTGACGTCGGGGACATCATCGCCGACGCCATGGAGAAAGTCGGCAAAGACGGCGTCATCACCATCGAGGAAGGCAAGGGGATCGAGACCAGCGTCGAGGTCGTCGAAGGCATGCAGTTCGACCGCGGGTACATCTCGCCGTACTTCATCACCGACCCCGACAAGATGGAAGTCACGGTCGAGGAGCCGTACATCCTCCTGACCGAGAAGAAGATCAGCGCCGCCAGAGACATCGTGCCGGTCATGGAGAAAGTCATCCGGTTCGGCAAGCCGCTCGTGGTCGTCGCGGAAGACGTGGAGGGCGAGGCGCTGGCCACGCTCGTGGTCAACAAGCTCCGCGGCGTGCTCGCCAGCGTGGTGGTGAAGGCGCCGGGCTACGGCGACCGCCGCAAGGCGATGCTGCAGGACATGGCCGTTCTCACCGGCGGACGGGTCATCTCCGATGACATCGGCGTCAAGCTCGAGAGTGTCGAGCTGGACATGCTCGGCCACGCGGACAAGGTGAAGACCGACAAAGACGACACCGTCATCATCGGCGGGAAGGGCGACCGCAAGGACATCAACGGCCGCATCGCCCAGATCAAGAAGGAGATCGAAGACACCACCAGCGACTACGACCGGGAGAAGCTGCAGGAGCGCCTGGCCAAGCTCGCCGGCGGCGTCGCCGAGATCAAAGTCGGCGCGGCGACGGAGACGGAGATGAAGGAAAAGAAGCACAGGTTCGAGGACGCCCTCAACGCGACGAAGGCGGCCGTGGAGGAGGGCATCGTCCCCGGCGGCGGGACCGCCTACATCCGCACGCTTGGCGCGCTGATGAAAGCCGAAGCCGAGGGCGACGAGGCGATCGGGTTCAACCTCGTCCGGCGCGCGCTGGAAGAGCCGGCCCGGCAGCTCGCGGCCAACGCCGGCACCGAGGGCAGCCTGATCGTCGAGCGCCTGAAGAAGGAGACCGGACGGACCGGCTACGATGTCGCGCGGGGGGAGTTCACCGACATGGTCAAAGCGGGCATCGTGGACCCCACCAAAGTCACCCGGCTGGCACTGCAGAACGCGGCGTCGGTGGCGGGGCTGATGCTCACCACCGAAGCCGTGGTCGTCGAAAAGCGGGAGAAGAAGAGGGGAGCCATGCCGATGCCCGGCGGCGGCATGGAGGACGAATACTAGGCTCCACTCAGCTCTTCGAATGTCTGGCGGGCCGGTCGCGCGACCGGCCCGC
>DATDQT010000135.1:0-9054 GCA_035292085.1 bacterium | reverse complement strand
CTCCGGTACGCAGAGGGGACCCTTGCCGATCGCGTGGCCGGTGTCCTGGGGGCCGAGGCGTCCGGCAAGACGGTTGTGCTCCGCCATGAGTCGCCGGGTGTGAATCTGACCGGGTGGGTCGGCCGGCCCGAACTCGCCCGGACGGGACGGCGTCAGCAGTATGTCTATGTGAACCGACGCCCCGTGAGTAACCGCGTCGTCACGGCCGCGGTCGAACAGGCCTACCGGCAACTGGTGCCCGAAGGGCGGTTCCCGCTGTTCATCCTCTTCGTAGACCTCCCCCATCACAGGGTGGATATCAACATCCATCCCCGGAAGATGGAAGTCCGGTTCGACGATGACCAGAGGGTGTTCGCGTCGGTGGAGCGGGTGACGCGCGAAGCGCTGCTCCAGGCCGGTCTCGTGCGCAGCATCGCCGCGGTGCCGCTACTGGACACGGTCCCGGGTGCGTGGCCGCGGATGGAAGGGTTCACCCTGGGCGCAGAGTCGGTCACGGAGGTCCGAGAGGAACGGGCTGTGCCGGTCGATGGGACTGGACCGCTGCCCGCGATGCGCCTGCTGGGTCAAATCTCCGGCACCTACCTGCTGGCGCAGTCGTCAGACGGACTGATCATCATCGACCAGCACGCGGCGCACGAGCGCGTGCTGTATGAACGGCTCCTGCGGCTTCGGGCCGGAGGTGCCTCCGCGGGTCAGGTACTGGTCGCCCCCCTTGCCGTGGAACTCGATGCCTGGCAAGTCCCCCTATTGGAAAAGCATCGGGCGGAACTGGAGCAGGTAGGGTTTGCCGTCGAGGAGTTCGGAGAGCGCACCGTCCTGCTGCGCGCCGTCCCACAGATCGCTTCCCGGTCCCCCGCGGCACTCCTCACCGACATGCTGGCGGAGCTGGCGGAGGACGGCGTGACGTCTGGATCGACCACGCTGCTGGAACGTCTCACCATTTCGACCGCCTGCCACAGCGCGATCAGGGCAGGGGATCCGTTGACCATGGACCAGATGGTCGCCCTTGTGCAGGACCTGGCGAAGACCGAGGATCCGTACACCTGCTTCCACGGCCGGCCCACGCTCATCCAGGTTTCGCGTTCATCCATCGAGCGATGGTTCTTGCGTCGATAACCCAATCTTGATTGTGATCGTCATCTGCGGTCCCACGTGCACCGGCAAGACCGCCACGGCGATCGACCTGGCAGAAAGAACCGGCGGTGAGATCGTGGCCGCGGACTCGCGCACGGTCTACCGGTTCATGGACATCGGGACCGCCAAGCCGACCGCGGAGCAACAGGCCCGGGTCCGGCACCACCTCCTGGATGTGGCCGACCCAGGAGAGGTCTTCACCGTCGCCCGCTACCGTCAGCTTGCGACGGCGGCAATCGCCGACATTCAGAACCGTGGGAAGGTTGCGCTGCTGGTCGGCGGCACCGGGCTCTACATCCGGGCGGTCACCGACGACCTCCATATTCCCGAGGTGCCGCCGCGGTGGGACCGGCGGAGGGTCCTCGAGGACTCCGAGCGCGAACAACCCGGCCTCCTGCATCGGCGCGTGACGGAGGTCGATCCGGAGGCAGCCGCCCGCATCCACCCCCGAAATATCAGACGTCTCATCCGCGCCATTGAGGTCTTCGAAACCACGGGAACCCCCATCAGCACGCTCCAGCGGCGCGGGACGGAGACAGACGCCGCGGCCCGCATCGGCCTGGCAGTCGACCGGGCGGTACTGTACACGGCCATCGACACCCGGGTCGACGAGCAGATTGCCGCCGGACTCGTTGAGGAGGTCCGAGGGTTGCTCGCCACAGGCTATGCGCCGTCGCTGCCGTCGATGCAGGGGCTGGGCTACAAAGAAATCGCCGCGGCCCTCAACGAACAGACAGCGCTGGGGGATGCGGTGGTGACCTTGAAGCGCAACACGCGGCGGTACGCGAAACGGCAGCTGACGTGGTTTCGGTCCGATCCGCGGATCCGGTGGGTCGATGTGACGGTTAAGACTCCCTCCGAAGTGGCTACTACAATTGTCGCTATGCTACATTAAGTCTGTCATCGCGAGCGTAGCGAGGCGATCTCGAGATTGCTTCGGCACACTACGCCTCGCAATGACCGAATCGGAGGGGCGAGTAGATGCAGGCGGCCAAACGGCTCGAACAAATCGGCGCATATTTGTTCGCGGACCTGGACCGCAAGCAGGCCGAACTCACCGCGAAGGGCGTCGACGTGATCAGTCTGAGTGTCGGTGATCCCGACCTGCCGACACCCGCCCACATCGTCGATGCATTGATGGAAGGCGCATCGGACGCGCGCACCCATCGGTACCCACCCTACGGGGGCACGAAGGAGTTCCGGCAGGCCGCCGCGGCGTGGTTTGCCCGCCGGTTCGGCGTCACGCTCAACCCCGACACGGAAGTCCTGGCCCTCATCGGCAGCAAGGAAGGGCTCGCGCATCTGCCGTGGGCGATCCTCAATCCCGGCGATGTCTCGCTAATCCCCGACCCCGGCTACCCGGTCTACCGTTCGTCGACGATCCTCGCCGAGGGCGTTCCGTACGCGTTTCCGCTGACCCAGGAGCGGGGATTTCTCCCCGACTTCCGCCAGATTCCGTCCGCTGTGCTGCAGAACGCGAAACTGCTCTTCCTCAACTACCCGAATAATCCCACCGCGGCCACCGCACCGGTCGAATTCTTCGCCGAGGCCGTGGTGTTCGCGAAGCAGTGGAACCTGCTGCTGGTGCATGACAACGCGTATTCGGAGATCGGCTTTGATGGCTACCGGGCACCCAGTGTCCTCGAGATCGACGGGGCGAAGGACGTCGCGATCGAATTCCATTCGCTGTCGAAGACCTTCTGCATGACCGGATGGCGGATCGGCTTCGCGGCCGGCAACGCCGAGGCGATCAAGGCCCTCGCGACGATCAAGACCAACATCGACTCCGGGGTGTTCAGAGCCATCCAGCAGGCAGGGATCGCGGGTCTGACCGGACCCACGCACCCGCTGGCGGAACGGCTGCGCGTGTTCCAGGACCGGCGCGACCGGGTCCTGGCAACGCTGCGTCGGATCGGCTGGGAGGTGCCCGCGGTGAAGGCGACGCTGTACGTGTGGGTGCCAGTCCCCGGCGGCGCGTCAGCGGCTGAATTCGCGTCCCAGGTCCTCGACCGCACAGGAGTGCTGATCACGCCCGGAACGGGATACGGCAAGCAGGGCGAAGGCTATGTGCGGCTCTCTCTGACCGTGGCGGACAATCGCCTTGATGAGGCGATGCAGCGGCTGGAGAAGGCGTTCGGCCCCGCGCGGATCCCGTCCGTCACCCACGGCTCTCCAACCTCGTGAGTCCCGCCACGATCCTCCGGCGCACCGATGGCCGCCGGCCGCGCGAACGGGCCGTCCTGGCGGGGCTGGCGCGCGGCGAGCAGACGCCGGCTGAGATGGAAGAACTCGAGCGGCTGGCCGACACGGCGGGCGCGGAGGTCGTTGGCACGCTCCTCCAGCACCGCGGCGTGCCCCATCCGGGCACCTTCCTCGGCAAAGGAAAGCTCGCGGAACTCCATGACTTTGCCGCGCGCGAATCCGCCGACCTCGTCATCATCAATGACGAATTGACCCCGGCGCAGCAGCGCAACGTCGAGCGCACGCTGGACCTCAAGGTCATCGACCGGACCGCCCTGGTGCTGGACATCTTCGCCCGGCGCGCGCGGACGAGAGAGGGCCGCCTCCAGGTACAGCTGGCCCAACTCACCTACCTGCTGCCGCGGCTGACCGGCCGGGGGGTATGGCTCTCCCGATTGGGCGGAGGCATCGGTACCCGCGGTCCCGGCGAAACCAAACTGGAGGTAGACCGCCGGCGCATCCGCGATCAGATTGCCGTGCTGCGCAAGGAGATTGCCGAGATCAGCAGGCACCGCAGTCTCCAGCGCCGGACCCGGTCGGAGGCGCACCTCCCTACCGTCGCGCTCGTCGGGTACACCAATGCCGGCAAGTCGACGCTGCTCAATACGTTGACCAGTGCCAACGCCTTTGTGGAGGACAAACTCTTCGCGACGCTCGATCCCACGATCCGCAAGACGGTGCTGCCCAATGACCGCCCGGTCCTGCTGGTCGATACCGTCGGGTTCATTACCCGGCTGCCGACCCAGTTGATCGCCGCGTTCAAGGCCACGCTGGAAGAGGTCACCGCGGCAAACCTGCTCGTGCACGTGATCGACGGCAGCCATCCCAATTGGAAGGCGCAGCGGAATGCGGTTGAACGCGTGCTGGAGGAACTGGGCGCCGGCGACACGCCGGTGGTCTATGCGGTGAACAAGGTGGATTTGATGCCGGTCGCTCAGGCCCGCGCTATTGCCGCCGAACTAGGGGAGGGGGTGCCGATCTCCGCCCAGCAGGGGTTGGGCCTGATCAACCTCCTCCGACGGGTGGCGCAGAACCTGCCTGAGCCGCTGGTGCGCGTCAAACTGACGTTGCCCTATGAGAAAGCCCAGGCACTCGCGCAGATTTTCGCGGAAGGGCGGGTGCTCCGGCAGGATTACACGGCCCGCGGGATCAACGTCGAAGCCGAGCTCACCCGCGTCCAGGCCAGACAGCTCAAATCCGTGCTCAAGAGCCCGAAAGTCTTACAGTAACCGTTTCCCGCTTCTCGTTCCCCGTTTCCGGGAACTCAGCGCAGGCGGTGGATGACCGCCAGACCCACACCCTCAATCGCCACATCGCGCGTGTATATGGGTTCCAGGGCGTCGTTCTCCGGCTGCAGCCTGACGCGATCCGCTTCCTTGAAGAACCGCTTGACCGTCGCCTCGTCTCCATCCACACGGGCGACGACGATGTCACCATTCTGTGCATTCTGCTGCTTCCGCACCAGGAGCAGGTCGCCGTCTACAATGCCGGCGTTGACCATGCTGTCGCCGTGAACGTGGAGAATGAACGCGTCGTCGGACCGGACGAAGTCAGCGGGGAGCGGGAAGTAGTCTTCGATGTTTTCGGCCGCCAGGATCGGCTGACCGGCCGCGACGCGGCCGACGACCGGCAGGGCAACCACCTTCTTCGGGGGCACTTCGCGCTCGTCGCGCAGGACTTCGAGGGCACGGGGCTTGCTGGGATCGCGGCGGAGGTATCCTTTGCGCTCAAGCGCAGCGAGGTGGCTGTGCACGGTGGAACTACTGGTCAAGCCCAACGCCTGTCCGATCTCTCGCACCGACGGTGGATAGCCGTGCGCCTCGCTGTGGCGCTGGACGAAGGTCAGGATTTCTTTCTGTCGTCGGGTCAGCCCCTTGCCCATCGGTGACCTCCGAAAATCTGTTTGGACAGAGTATAGCACTCAATCACTGCAAGTGCAAACACCTGTTCGGGTGCTGCATTAGGGGCACTTTCTGGAGGACATCAACCGGAGGAGAGGCGGGTTGAGAAATTCCGCCGCCACCTCGTGTCCGATCGGAGTGAGGTGGCCGTCGAACGTGAAGTGGGTCTGGCGACCCGAGGCGACGGCAGCAGACATGGATGGATAGAGATCGACAGAGTCCAGACCAAGCGACCCGACCATCTGCACGGCCAGCCGGTGGGGCAGGGTCCAGTCGTACCGGTCTTTGGTTACCTCAGAGGATCCGACGGCAGCGAGCAGGACCGTGCGCGACGCCTCGTTCGTCTCGCGCGGGCCGGGGACGAGGGCCACCACGAAGCGTGCGCAGTCCCTCTCTACGTCGGCGGCGAAGCCCGTCAGCAGGCCGGCGGAGATGTCCCACGCCTCCTGCCACCGCGGCTGCCGCTGCGCCACCGGATCGTACAACGCAAGGTCCACCCGCAGCTGTCGCCGCGCCCCGTCCGGATCGGGGATGACCCGGGCGCGAATCTCCCGCACGGCGCCGAAGAGGACCTGAGCGATCCGCAGGCGGCCGAGGACCCACCGCACGCCGCCGCGGAGTGATCTGCCGGCACCTTGGGGAGCTGCGGTATGCTGGGCCGGATCGAGCCGGACCAACCGGCCGCCGTCCAGTGCGAAGAATGGACGCGCGCTGCGACTCCGCGCGTCGAGGACCTCCAGTTCGTAGCTGTTGTTTCGAATGTCGTTGGTCGGGAAGAACGCGAGCACGACCGCATCCGGGCGGAAGCGCCGCACGTGCGAGCGGTATCGCAGCCACTCCTGGGCCGTGCCGTACCCCGCGACTCCGAAATTCAGCACCTCCACGCGGTCGATGCCGGGTCCGGCTGCGGGAGGAACCGCCTTCCACGCGCGTTCCAGAAGCACGGTGAATCGAAGGTCGGACATGACCTGCGACGCTTCAACGATCGAATCCCCGATGACTGCGATCCGGTACGTCCCCGGCGGTTTGTCGACGGTCCGCTCGGCGTCCGGATCGCCGTGGGCATTCGTCGACATCCAGATATCGAACTCTCCTCTGGGGCCGGTGCGGTGAGACCGCTGGTCGGGAGCGAGCCGGTGTCCGAGTTCAGGATCGTGGACGTAGTGCCGCGCCGGCGGGACCAGCGCCCGGGCCATGAGCTCGGCCACCCCCAGACCCAGGACAAGTCCGAGCACCACCAGCAGGACCAGCGGCCGGCGCATCTCAGGCACCAGGCTTGCTCACAAGATGGGAACCCATGACGAGCATGTCCAACCCGCTGCGCCGGAACGTCGCGAGCGCATCGTCGGGCGAGTTGACGATAGGCTCCCCCCGCAGATTGAACGACGTGTTGAGGAGGACGGGGACGCCGGTGGCCGCCCCGAACCGCCGGACGAGGTCATAGTACAGGGGATTCCACTGTCGCTGGATGACCTGAAACCGCCCCGTCCCGTCGACGTGCGTCGTCGCGGGGATGATGTCGCGCTGCCGGGCCGCGACCGGCGCCACCGCCAGCATGAACCGCCACGGATACTGGTCGCGGAGACCCGATGCGTCCATGAACGTGCCCGCGTCCTCCTCGGGGACCACCGGGGCAAAGGGGCGAAACGGCTCACGGAACTTCACCTTCGCGTTGACGAGGTCTTTCATCTCCGGCCGCCTGGGATCGGCCAGGATGCTCCGGTTGCCCAGCGCTCGCGGCCCCCATTCAAACCGTCCCTGGAACCACCCCAGCACCTTGCCCTGGACCAGCGCGTCAACGGTGCGATCGAGCAGTTCGTCCTCGTTGTTCGCACGGTGAGCCGACACCCCCTGACGGGCCAGCGCCGCGTCGATGTCTCCGTCGGTGTATCCCGCGCCCCAGTACGCATGTTCCATCACGAATTTCCGCGGTTGCCCCAACAGGACATGGTGCGCGTACAGGGCGGCGCCCAGGGCCCCGCCGGAGTCCCCGGCGGCGGGCTGGATGAACACTTCGTCAAAGGGCGTTTCGCGCATGATCCGCCCGTTGGCCACGCTGTTGAGGGCCACACCGCCGGCGAGACAGAGGCGCCGGAGCCCGGTCTGCTCGTGCGCGTAGCGGGCCATCCGGAGGAGGACGTCCTCGGTCACGTGCTGGATGCTGGCTGCGATGTCGGCGAAGCGCCGGCTGTCGCCCTGTCCGGGCACAAACGCGCTCTCGGGTGCCCGCGGTGGACCGAACAACCGGACAAACCGGTTCGTGAAGACCTGGTCCGTGGACCGGTGGAACGCGAAGTAGTCCATGTTGAGACGAAAACTCCCATCACCGGCCACGTCGATCAGCTGAGAGACCTTGTCCACGTACGCCGGTTCCCCAAACGGAGCCATGCCCATGACTTTGTACTCGCCCTCATTCACCTCAAAACCGAGGTAGGCCGTGAAGACCGAATAGAGCAGGCCCAGGGAATGGGGGAAGCGCATTTCCGTGAGTACGTCGAGCCGGTTCTCTCCGCTACCGTCCCAGTCGGCCGAGGCCCGGCCCACCATCGCCGTCGCCCATTCTCCGACTCCGTCGACCGTGATGAAGGCGGCTTCCCGAAAGGGAGACGCAAAGAAGGCGCTGGCGGCGTGAGAAGCATGGTGCTCGACGAACAGGAGCCGCGACGCGCCGATGCCGAGCTTGCCGGCCAGCTGCCCGCGGATCCACAGCTTGTCGTGGAACCACGAACCCATCGCGGCCTGAAACGCGTCGGCGGAACGTGGGAAGGTCTGCAGCAAGGTCAAGAGGATCCGTTCGAACTTCAGGAAGGGCTTCTCGTAGAAGACGACGTAGTCGAGGTCCTCGCCGCGCAGGCCGCCTGCGGCAAGGCAGAAGTCGATCGCGTGATCGGGAAAGCCCGAGTCGTGTTTGCGCCGGGAAAATCGTTCCTCCTCCGCGGCGGCGACGAGCTGCCCGTCGATGAGAAGGGCCGCGGCCGCGTCATGGTAGTAACAGGACACCCCGAGGATGCGCATGATCGCTACCGGCCCTCGTCTTGATCCCGGCGCGTCCAGTACGATGGCCCGGACCGGGCGCGGATCTGCAGGGGGTCAGTGAAGAGCCGGACGGCAGCGGCAAACGGGACGAACACCGTGAAGTAGAACAGGACGAGCACGACGGTGGCAATGACCTGGCCGAGTGCCAGACTGAATCGCCGGAACGCCGCCCAGGCCTGGCGCAAAAACCGCGTGGGATCCTGACTCAAAAGAGCGGGTAGATGAACGGGCCGAGTCCGGACGTCGTCCCGAGAATGATCAACAGGCCGAACAGTAGCAGCACGGCCACCATGGGGACCAGCCACCAATACTTCCGGCGCCACAGGAAGCCGACGAGCTCACCGGCCGTCCCGACATTGAGCGCCATCGTGCGCAGGAATCGCCGCATGTCAGTCGTCGCTGGATGGGTATTCGCCCTCCACCGGGACCGGCCTTCCGACTGTCGAATGCTCGCCGGTGTAGGTCGGAGGGCCGCCATCCGATGATTTCGATCATCTATGAGACCCACGCCACATCGCTCGACAACGAGCAAGGTCTGGCTTCCGGATCGTACAACGTCGACCTGTCAGAGTTGGGGGAGCAACAGGCCAAGGAATTAGGGGAGCGGCATCGCGACGGTCCACCGGACGTGGTCTTCTGTTCTGATCTGAGGCGAGCTTACCGCACGGCCGAAATCGCGTTTGGCGGACGGGGCATCCCCATTATCAAGGATTCACGGCTCCGGGAATTGGACTACGGTGAC
>DATDQT010000134.1:0-4122 GCA_035292085.1 bacterium | reverse complement strand
GTCGGCGATCCCTGGACAACCGCCTTACAAGTTCACGATGAAATGGTGCATGCACTGCCACGAGGAGCGCAAGGCGAGCACTGACTGCCTGCTCTGTCATCGATAGGGGGTTGTCCTACCCCCCAATTCCTGTCGTTCCCGAAGACTCGTTCGGACCGGATTCGCTTGGCGGGCGGGCATACGTCAGGATTGTGAAATGAGGAGCAGTCATCAGACCGCCCGCCGCTGAGCGCGGCGCTCCCAGAACTCCTCGAAGCGGCCGCTCAGTTTGCAGCAGCGCAGGGCGATGATCGCGTCAACCCCCGCAACGGTCCGGTGCATCCCGGCGCGCTTGCACCACGTTCCAATCGCCACTTTGCAGCCGGCCTCAACGACCCCACTCGATGTGCACAGCCCGGCCGCCCGGAACTCCTGGTGGTGCATGCACCCGCGGTTGTGTTGGACGTAGTCGATGCACTTGCGCGCCTCGTCGTCCTTCGGCGAGTGCATTTGTAGGGCGTTGAGGACGGCATCGATATTGCCGGCGTCCAAGCCGAGGGCTGGCATGTTTGGTTCTGGCCCGTGATGATCGACTCGCTCCCCTTGTAGTCCGCGTGGTAGTACAAGACCTGGAAGATGGACCCGGCATAGGGCGGTGGAATCGCCCGGGCCGGCGTGGCTGTGGCGTGTAGGTAGAGTAGGACCAGCGCCCCGATGGCGACCCTCCGCGCCAGGACCGGAACACTCGCCCGACGGGGGTCTGTCCACCAGCGCAGGAGCGCCAGGCCCAAGAGCATGAGAAGGAAGGGCCAGAGCGCAAGCGCCGCCGTGCCGGCCGCGTCCCCGAACTGCCGGAGCTTCACCCACCCGCCGACCGGGATATCCTGCGGCGTGAACCCCACGCCGATGACCGCGAGGCGCACGGACCCCAGGAACACGAACACGTTTGCCGCTTGGTTCACGCTGCTCCATTCGAAGTCCCGCGTGGGCGTGTACAGCGGCTGGCGCTGCCATGGACCGCCGATGCTGAGCGCGTAGACCCGCTCACCCGTGTAGTCGTAGGTAAAGTTGCGAAGGGTGCCGCCGTTCTCGGTGACCCGGACCAGGCGGTTGTCCTGGTCCCAGACGAAGGCCCGCGTGCTGGCGCCCGTGATGCGCGTGGACATGTTTCCGTTGGTGTCATAGGAGTACGTTCGCAGGAGGGAGTTGTCCTTGGTGTTGAGCTTTCGGACCGCGTGCGGGGAGGCGAAGTTGGTGCTGTCGGTGTACGAGAGGATCTTGGAAATAGCGTCGCTTCCCGTGACCACGTCCTTGGCGAGGATGTTGCCGATCGCGTCGTATCCGTATTTCACGCCTCCCGCGGCGTCCGTGACGCCTGTGAGCCGCCCTTTGGGATTTGTGGCATCCCCATCGTTTGAGCCGTCGTACGTGAAGAGGACGTCCGTCTGGGTGGGATCCGTCTTGTAGTCCTTGAGCGTCACGCGATCGAGGTCGTCATAGGTGAACTCGATGACACCGCTCTTGGCATCGGTCTGCTTTTTCAGATTGCCGACGTCATCATACTGGTAGCTCCAGTTGCCCATGTCCGGGTCGGCTGCTCGGATCTTTCGGGAGAGGGTGTCGTAGACGATGGCGGTGACGTGCGACTGACTCGTGTTGCAGTCGGCCGGGTGCCAGAACTGCCCGCACGCGTCCTGTGGAAGGGGGGGGGTCAGCCTTATGGGGCCCATTTCGGCCCCGAAATTGAGCTTCTAAGGCCGGAAAGAGGCTGAGTTTTGTAGGAAAGCGTTCACTTCTCAAAGACTTACAGAGGTCCGACCCCGGACCAGCCGGACCAGGACTGCTCTGGCTGCCGACGACGTTCGCCATGCGCCGGCGGCACGGGCGGCCGGGCGACGCGGCGCGGTGGGGTTGGTTGGTGGCGCTTGCACTCAGGCCTCCTGGGTATCCTCTGGCCGGGAGTCCTCCGGCTTCTTCCGGCCGATCAGCCACGACGGGTTCATCGGGTACTCGCGGGGATCGAAGATGACCCAGTAGAAGTGCCACACGATGATGGCGAGGGTCGCGAGGACCGCCTCGTAGTAGTGGACTACCTGCGCCACCTCGAGCCAGACCTCCGACCACAACCGGAGCACGACGTTCGTGAAGACGAGCATCACGCCGGTGAGGATCATCACGAAGGACCCCCATACCAGCGCCCAGTACTCAGCCTTCTCGGCGAAGTTGTAATGGCGCGGTTCGGGCCGGGCCACGCGGAACCCCAGGTTGTGGCGCAACAGGCGCAGGGCGTCGACCGCATCGTGCGATCGCGGCCGGAGCTGCCCAAGGTACGCGCGGCCGCGCGTGGTGGCCACGAGCAGAACGAGGTGCAGAACGAACAGGGCGATGAAGACCCATCCCGCCAAGCGGTGGAGGAGGCCGCGCCAGTGCGAGCCGTCCGGCAGCACCCGGAACGGCCAGCTCCAGAAGGTGTCCGGAAACTTGTGGACGAAGCCCGTGTAGGCCAGCAGGACGAACGTGATGAGCAGCACCGCATGCTGTGCGCGCACCCACGGCGTCATGCGCTCCTCGGCCCGGGGATTCGCCCGGACGGCCCGGGCGTGCGTGCGCACCTTCGCCACGTAGTCCAGCCCGTTGAACACAAACATGCCGCCCACGACGAGGATGATGAGGACCACGTAGGCCACGGAGATGATGTTCACAATCGCCGGCTTGCCCGGGGCCGCGCCCGGCGGCTCGTGCATGCGCAACCCGACCTGGGCCAGGCGCGTGCCGATGCCCGGGTGGCACTTGCCGCAGGTGCGCGGCAGGTTGCTGCGATGGATGGAGGATGCGGGATCGCTGGAGGGAAGGATGTCGTGGTACCCATGACAGGAAGCGCAGTTCGCCGCGGCCACGCCGCCGAGCTGGACGGCGAGGCCGTGGAAACTCTGCATGTACGTATCGAGCACGCCGGCTGCCAGCGTGTAGCGCGTGGTGATCCGCTCCGACGCGTGGCACTGGCCGCAGGTCTCCGGGATGTTCGCGGGCGACACATTCGAGGTCGCGGCCTTCACCGCGGCAATCGTGTGTTCGCCGTGGCAATCCGTGCACACGGGCGCGTCACGTTGCCCGGCGGCCACCGCCTTCCCGTGCACGCTGGCCACGAACGTCCTCTTGATCTTGCCGTGGCACTTCCCGCACGTGGCCGGGATCTTCTGCCAGAACATCGGCGAGGAAGGATGGGTGCCCTTCTGGATGCCGTGCGAACTGTGGCAGTCCGTGCATACGGCGGCGTGCTTTCCGTCGCGGCGCTTTCCGTCGCGAAGCAGGCTGATCCCGTGCACGCTTTTGGAGTACTCCACGACAGCCTGCTGCTTGTACGGCTTGTAGAGGGCCATGACCTCCGTCTTGGCGTGGCACTTACCGCAGGTGTCGGGGATATGCGCAAAGTAGGTCGGCGCGTTGGTGTCTTCCGCGGGTAGCATCGCGTGCGGGAGTCCGTGGCAGTCCAGGCACGTCGCCGCCTGCTTCACGCCGTTCGTGGCGGCCCGGCCGTGCTCGCTCTGGCTGTAGACTGACACCTCCTCCTCGTGGCAGTCTGCGCACTTCACGGGTTCGACCGTCCCGGGGAACCGCTGGGTCGTCCGCTTCTTGCCGTTAAAACGGTTCTTCCAGAAGCTGCTGGGGGGCGGCGAGCAGAGCGCGGTGGCAGGATTCAGAAGGTCGGCGAGATTCGTCCAGTGGTCCTCCTCCACCTTGCCTGTAAGGTCCGCGTGGCAGTCGATGCAGGAAAAGTCGCTGTGAACGGAGCCGGCCAGCGCGTTGGTGTCGAAGGACATGCCGATCCCCTCGTCGGCATGGCAGTTCAGGCAGTCGGCGTCCGTTTGCGCCGAACCTCGGACGGGCAACAGTGCGAAGAGCAAGACGACGGCCAACGTCGTCGTACCGCCGATGCCTATGGATGTTCGGACGGAAAACACGCGCATATACTCCACAGTTAGGAGCCATCTCGCCATGCCGTTGCGAGGGACCCCGAGGGAGGAAACGGGAACCGTGGGCAGCGGCCCACCAGCGCCTTCGGCGCGGTACGGGGCACAAGGCTTCGATCACCAGGAACGTCGCCGAGCGAACGCGTGGCTGGTGCCTTTGCCTTCGCAGGAA
>DATDQT010000133.1:0-8277 GCA_035292085.1 bacterium | reverse complement strand
AGATGAACTCCCGGTCACCGGCCAGCGAGGAGAGGGGGCGTTCTCTGATGAGATCGCGGTCTTCCAGCTGGTCTAATCGCGCGCGGAGGTCGCTGCCATGGCCGATGAGTGCGGTGAGGGTGCCCGCCCAAAAGATCCGGCCGATTACCGCGGCCTGCTGGAGGACGCGTTTCTCATCCTCCGGCAGCCGGTCCAGCCGCGCGGCGATGACCCCCTGGACCGTGTCCGGCAGCGGGACAGCCGCGATGTGCCTGGCGGCACGCCAGCGTCCGCCGTCGTCTACGATGGCCTCTTGTTCCATCAACATGCGGACGATCTCTTCCACGAAGAACGGGTTGCCTTCCGCCTTGCGGATGATGTCGGTGCGCACCGATTCCGGCAGGTCGTCGACGTCGAGCAGCGCGGCGATCAGCGCCCGGGACTCGGCATCGGTCAGCGGTTCCAGATTGATCGTCACCGCATTGCGCCGGCCGCCGCCCCACTGGGGCCGCCGTTCCAGCAGTTCCGGGCGCGTCAGGCACAGCAGCAGCACCGCCACGTCGTGCAGCCGCGAGACGGTGTAGTCCAGGAGGTCCAGCAGCGCCTCATCCGCCCAGTGCACGTCTTCCACGACCAGGAGCACCGGTTCGGCCGCCGCCCGAGCCGTCAGGAAGCGCCGCCACGCCAGGAAGGACTCTTCGCGGGCGCTCTTGGGATCGTACGACGCGATCGGGGCCCCCGGGTAGACGAGGCCGACGAGAAACCCCAGCGCCTGGGCGACGTGGTCCGCGTCATCGGGCAGCCATCGCGCGACGGCATCGCGGAGCTTCTGCCGCGCCAGCTCGGCCGGGTCACCCTCCATGATGTGGGCGTCCTGTTTGAGGATGTCACCGACGGCGGCAAACGCCAGCCCGTCTCCATACGGAAGGCAGCGGCCCTTGCGGATGGCGGGCGAGTCAGGCAGCGCGCGCAGGAGCGCCGCGAACTCCTGCTGCAGGCGTGACTTGCCGACCCCCGGCGTGCCGACGACGGTGATCAGGTGCGCATGGCGTTCGCGGGCCACGCGGTCGTAGAGGCGCAGGAGCAGATCCATCTCCTCGCTCCGGCCGATCAGCGGCGCCTGGCGGCCGGGAATGCCGCGGACGCCGCGCTCGGCACGCAGGCCGGTGACCTGCCAGGCGTGCAGCGGCTGCGCCTTGCCTTTGAGGGCGATCGGGCCGACGGAGTTGGCTTCAACGATGCCCCGCACCAGCGCCTCGGTCCGCGGGCCGATCAGGATGGCCCCCGCCTGGCCGTGCTGCTGCAGCCGGGCGGCGACGTTGATCGCGTCGGCCGCGAGGTGGAATTCCCCCAGCGCCCCGCCCTTGGGATCTGCCACGACTTCCCCGGTATTGATCCCGATGCGCATGCCCAGCTGCGGGCCGCCCTCACGCGCGAGCTGCTCGTTCAACCGGCCCAGCGCCTGCTGGGCGGCCAGCCCGGCGCGGACCGCGCGCTCGGCGTCATCTTCGTGGAGATCGGGGAGTCCGAAGATCGCCAGCGCCGCGTCGCCGACATACTTTTCGACCGTCCCCCCGAACCGCGAGACTTCGGCCGCCACGACATTGTAGAACCGTGTGATGACCGCCCGGAGGTCTTCGGGATCCAGGGACTCGGCCAGCGTCGTGAAGCCCGCGATGTCTGCAAACAGCACGGTGACGATGCGGCGCTCTTCCGAGGAGCCCGGCGGAGGCACGGCGCTGAGCGCCGCGCCGCATTGCGCGCAGAACTTCGCGTCGGCTGGATTGTCGTGGGCGCAGTTCGGGCAGCGCATGAGGATAGACACAATGTACCACGGCATCGATGTCTCTCCTCCGCCGGCTGCGGAGCGCCGTCCGGCGGAGGGCTGACGATGAGGGTGACGAAACCGCTTCGTGGAGATCGCCGGCGAGGGAGGGAGACCGTGTGATGGAGCGTCGGGTCCTGACGGGAGTCATTCTGATCGTCATCGGCGTCGTGTTCCTGGTCGCGCAGCGATACCAGGTCGGCGGCGAGGCCGTCGTGGCCGCCATCGGGGTCGCGTTTCTCGCCGCCTTCGCCTACACGCGGAACTACGGCTACCTCGTTCCCGGCGGGATCATGACCGGTCTGGGCCTGGGGATCCTCTACCAGGCCCAGCGGCGCGATACCGGGTGGGCCGTCGTGCTCGGCCTGGGCCTCGGATTTGTCGGCGTCTACCTCGTCGACGCCCTGACCGGAGGCCGGCGCGCGGGCCGGTGGTGGCCGCTGGTGCCCGGGGGAATCCTCCTCGCGATCGGGCTCCTGCAGGCGAGCGGGGAACCCGGCCTGATCGGCACGCTCGCGCGCTGGTGGCCGCTGCTTCTGATCGCCATCGGGGTCGTGCTGTTGTTCCGGCGCCGCGGGGAACCCGACCAGCCCCCGCCGGGAAGCTAGTGCCGTACCAACTTGATATGTGGGTTTATCTTGCGAGCGATTCTCAAGATTCTAAGGGAAAGCACATGTGGCAAATCAAGTTGGTACGGCACTAGGGGCGCGCGTGGATCTCGCCGTCATGATCGAAGGCCAGAACGGTCTGAACTGGCCGCGCTGGCAGCGCATGGTCCGGACGGTGGAAGACGTCGGATTCGCCGGACTGTACCGCTCCGACCACTTCACCAACGCCGGCCCCCCCGACCGAGATTCGCTTGAACTGTGGGTATCGCTGACGTGGCTGGCCGCCCACACGTCGCGGATCCAGTTTGGATCGCTCGTCACGCCGGTGTCGTTCCGCCATCCGGCCCACACCGCGCGCATGGCGGTGGCCGTGGACGATCTCTCCGGCGGGCGGTTCACGTTGGGGGTGGGCGCGGCGTGGCAGGACCGCGAGCACGAGAAGTTTGGCTTTGAGCTCCTTCCTCCGCGCGAGCGGTTTGACCGGTTTGCCGAGGGACTGCGGGTGGTCTCGGTGCTGGTGCGCAGCGACACGCCGGTCTCCTTCAGCGGGGAGTACTTCCAGCTGCGTGACGCGGTCGTGCTCCCCCGCCCGCGTCGGGCCGGCGGGCCGCCGATCCTCGTCGGAGGGAGCGGTCCCCAGCGTGTCCTGCCGCTGGTGGCCCGCTACGCTGATGAGTGGAATGCGACGTCGAAAGCCTTTGCCGACTACGCGGCGCTGCGGGACCGCCTCGACGCGCTGCTGGCGCGGCGCGGCCGGCGCCCCGAAGACGTGCGCCGGTCGATGATGATCGGGTGCCTCTTTGGGAAGACCGACGCCGCCCTGCACGAAAAGCTGCAGGGCCGTGCTCCCGAGGACCTGCGTGGACGTGGCATCCTGGTCAGCACCGCGGCGTCGGTCCCCGACGACCTGCGGCGGTTTGCCGCGCTGGGCCTCGATCGCGTAATGCTCCAGTGGCTGGACCTCGACGACCTCGATGGCCTCGAAGCGCTCGCCCAGGCCGCGCTCCCGCACTTCCACTAAACTGCGACGGCACGCATGTCGGTCCTTGAGAGAAGGACCGGTGTCATTGCGAGGCCCGAAGGGCCGAAGCAATCCCAGTCCTGAGATTGCGTCCCGCCACGGCCGCTTCGCGGCCTCGCGGTCGCAATGACAGCGGGGAGGCCCAAGATGCGTCGGATCGTGCTGAGTCTGAGTTGTTTGTTGCTCGCGCTCTCGCTGGCCGGGGCAAACGTCCTCGGCGCCCCGAGTAACGCGATCCAGGAGTATCCTGTCCCCGCCGGTTCCGGTCCGCACGACGTGGCGCCGGCGAGAGACGGCGGCGTCTGGTACACGGCACAGCGATCCGGTGAGCTCGGCCATCTCGACCCGGCGACCGGCCGGACCCGTCACATCAAACTCGGGGACGGATCCGCACCCCACGGGGTGGTTGTTGGGCCCGACGGCGCGCCGTGGATCACCGACGGCGGACTGAACGCGATCGTGCGGGTCGACCCGGCCACCTCGCGCGTCCAGGTGTTTCCGCTGCCGGCCAACCGCTCCCGGGCCAACCTCAACACCGCCACGTTCGATCGCCGCGGCGTGCTCTGGTTTACCGGGCAGAATGGTATCTACGGCCGGCTCGATCCGGCCACGGGCCGCGTGGAGGTGTTCGACGCGCCGCGCGGCCGCGGCCCCTATGGGATCACGACGACCCCGGCGGGTGACATCTACTACGCGTCGCTGGCCGGAAACCATATCGCGAAGATCGACGTCGCGACCGGCGCGGCAGCGGTCATCGAACCTCCCACCGCGCGCCAGGGCGCACGGCGGGTGTGGTCGGATTCGCGTGGACGGATCTGGGTCAGCGAGTGGGACGCCGGCCAGGTCGCTGTGTACGACCCGGCGGCCGGGCGGTGGCGCGAGTGGAAACTCCCCGGATCCCGGCCGATGGCCTACGCCGTGTACGTGGACGAGCGGGACATGGTGTGGCTGAGCGACTTCGGGGGCAATGCCCTGGTGCGGTTCGATCCGTCGCGCGAAGCGTTCGATGTCTTCACCATCCCCAGCAGCCCGGGCAATGTGCGCCAGATCCACGGACGGCCGGGAGAGGTGTGGGGCGGACTGTCGGCGCGTGATAAGCTCATCGTCGTGCGAACCCGCTAACGGGTGCAAAATGACCCATATGGGCTATGGCATGGGCCGCGGTCGCGTGGTTTGCTGTTGGCAGACCAGACGGCCGGTGCCAGGCACCGATGCCGGAGGTCTGGTTTCTGCCGTCTAACCGTCGAGAGAGAACGCGAGTCGTCGAGACAGGATAACAGCGGCGAGGGCCAAGACCGCGGCCAGCCCGGCGACGGCACCGGTGACTTCGATGGGGCGGCGTTCCCAGCCGATTCGTCGCGCCAGGTTCGTGTAAATCTGCCGCAGACCGCCGGCGGTCGCCGCGTGGTAGTACGTTCCCCCGGTGGCTGAGGCGATGGCCTGCATCGTCTCCTCGTCCAATGTCCCGCCGATCGTGAACGAGTTGAACGAGAAGTCACGTTGCCCGACCCCGACCGTATAGACCGTGACCTGTTGGTTCCGGGCGACCGCGGCAGCCTCGAGCGGATCGATTCCCGTGTTGCTGCGTCCGTCGGACAGCAAGACGACGAACCCGGGGACCCACCCGCCCGACGGAGGCGGCGGGATGACGCTCCCGGCGGTCGGACGCACCCGGCCGGGCAGGGCGGCGACGGCTTCGAGGAGGCCTTCTCCGATCCCGGTGCGCCGCGCATACGACACGCCGTCAATCAATTCGAGAACGCGGGTGCGATCGGTTGTGGGCGGGCTGAGCACGGTGGCGAAACCCGCAAAGACGACGAGCCCGACACGGACGCGCGGAGGCAGGGCCCGCACGAAATCGCGCGCGGCGGCCTGCGCGGCGGCCAGGCGGTTGGGCGGCATGTCCTGCGACCGCATGCTGCCGCTGACGTCCAGCGCCAGGATGATGGCCGACTGGTCGGCGGGCACGGGGAGCGGGGCATGCGGCCGTGCCGCCGCGAGCACAATGAGCGCCAGGGCCGCCGCGAATGCGCCCGCGGCCGCGTGGCGCCGGAACCGGCTTCCGGTGCCGGCGGCGAGTCTGGCGACACCGACCGTGGTCCAGGCGACGGGGGTGCGGGCGGGGCGGACAAGGATGCGGACGTAGAGCGCAAGAAGCGCAGCAATGACCACGAACCCCCACAACGCAGCCGGCCACTCAAACGACATGATCTGCGATCCCTTGGGAAGAGAGGATTCGCCGTCGCAACTAACACAACCTACACAATCGACACAACTGACACAACTGAGGCAACGTTGATGATCGAATCTGTTCGTGCAGGTGATTGGGTGAGTTGCGTAGGTCGTGTGAGTTGTGTAGGTTGGTTTGTATGAGACGCGAGGCAGCGAACCGGCGCAGTTCAGGGTCCTACTTGTGGATTGCCTTCGGCGTGCTGGCGGTCGCCGCATTCGTCGGCATCATCGTCAGCGCGTCGGCCAGGCGCGAGGTCCGGCACCCCACGGTCGGCGACCACTGGCACGCGCAGTTTACGCTGGTGGTCTGCGGGAGGACGCTGCCGCCGCTGTCTCCTTCGAACGGCGGCGTGCACACGCATGGAGATGGGATCATCCACATCCATCCCGAGACCGCCGCTGAATCCGGTCCGAATGCGAACCTGGGGCTGTTCCTCAAGACGGTGGGGATGAGACTCACGTCGAGCTCGCTGCAGATGCCCGATGGGACGGTGTATCGGAATGGGGACTCGTGTCCGGACGGCAAGACCGGCGTGGTGCGTCTTCTCGTCAACGGCACACCCAGCGATGCCTGGGATCGGTACGAATTGCGCAACGACGACAAGGTTGTCGTGACGTTTCAGTAAGGCGCGAGGTCCGGCAATGCGTCGCTGGCTTGTGTGCGCCGGACTGCTGCTCATCGGCGGTCTCGGTGCCGGGATCACTCCTGCATTGGGCCACGGCATCCTCCAGGGCGCGTCGCCATCCCCCGATGCGCTGCCGACGGCGCCGCCGTCGCAGATCACGCTCTCGTTCACCGAGACGGCCGACCCGGCGTTCACATCCGTTGCGGTCGTCGACCAGCAGGGGCGCCGGGTGTCGACCGTCTCGCGTCTGTCGGCGGACGGCCGGCGCGTGACCGCGTCCCTGGCGGGACTCTCCCGCGGCAGGTACACGGTTCGGTGGCGCATGCTGTCGGCCGTCGACGGCCACACGACGACAGGGACCTACTCCTTCACGGTGGGCGGGACGGTGGCCGCACCGCCGCCTCCGCAGCCTGGCGAGAGCCCGCGCGAGGCCACACAGACGGGGCCGCCTCTTCTTCAGGTCGCAGCGCGGTGGGTGAGCTATGCGACGGCGCTCCTGCTCGCGGGGGCCGCCATGTTCGCGTACTTCATCGTCCGGCCCGCGCTGGTACGCGCCGAACCGCACCTGGCTGTTTCCGTCGATGACATCGCGACGGCAGCCGTTCGGCGTCTTTCGGTCCTCGCGGCGATTGGATTGCTCCTGAGTCTCGGGCTGGGGCTCGTCGTGCAGATGCAGATCCTGCTTGACGCACCGCTCCAGACGGTGTTTGCCAGCGGGCAGTGGGCAGCGCTGCTGACGGGTACCCGGCTGGGATGGAGCGTGCTGCTTCAGGCGGTGATGGCCGCCATCTTGCTCGTACCAGAGACGCGGCGGGGGCGGGTATTTCGTATGGCCGCGGTAATCTGGGCAGCAGTTGCCGGCACCCTGGCATTGATCGCATCGAGTCCAGGGGAAGTTACTGCAAGCCAACACATTCTCCACTTAACCGTGCTGCTGCTGATCGGGACGGTCTACGGCCTCGTGAGCGTGATGGCCGCCATCATTCTGCCTCTGGTGCCTGACCTGCGGCTACCGCAGGCACAATGGGCGGCGCCCGCCGCCGCGGCAATCCTGTTGGTCGGGATGACGCTGAACTCGCATGCGGCCGGTGCGGGATGGCTCGCCCTGGCCGCAGACTGGGCGCACGTGGCGGCGGCGGCAATCTGGATCGGTGGACTGGCCGGGCTGATTGTCACCCTGCAAACTGCGCCGATCGATCTGCGTACGGGAGTAGCCCGGACCCTCGTACCGCGATTCTCTGCGGTCGCCGGCGTCAGTGTGTTTGTGCTGGTTGTCACCGGGACGTATGCGGCCTGGGTGAACCTGCCCGCCTGGCAGGCGTTCACCGCCACTCCGTACGGCCAAGCTCTGCTCGTGAAGTTGCTGCTAGTCGTGCCGTGGATTGGTCTGGGGATGTTCAACCACTTCGTCCTGCGGCCGCGTCTGTCACGGGGAGCGAACCGGCCGGTCGTGCGCACATTCGTCCGGCTGACCGGCGGCGAGGTCACAATCGCCGGCGCCGTCCTGCTGACCGTCGCCGTGCTCACGATCACCCCGCCGGCGCGGGTGACGTTCCCGGTGCCGGACGAACGCGGCGTGGTATTCGCGGGAATCGATCGCGGCGCGCGCGTCCGGCTGACGGTGCAACCCGTGCGCGCGGGATGGAACCGGTATGCGGTGACGGTGGACCCCGGCGGCGCACGGCTGCCTGCCGGCGGACGCGTGGAGCTGCGGTTCCTGAAGCTGGATGCCGATGCGGCGCCAAGCGTCCTCGCGTTGTCGCCGGCGGGCAGCGAATACCGTGGTGAGGGTGCTGAGCTCGCCGCCGGCGGATGGTGGCGCATCGACGTCGTCGTTGGCCGCGATGCGTCTCCCGCCCTCGCCGTTGGATTTCCCATGTTCCTGGAGAATGGCCCGAAGGTGCCGCTCAGCGATGAAGCCGCCAGGATCCTGACCGGCGCGCTGCAGCGTTCTCAGCACATCGGGTCCTGGCGGCAGAGCGAACA
>DATDQT010000132.1:0-52707 GCA_035292085.1 bacterium | reverse complement strand
TGACAAACGCGGTCATGCTCCTGGCGCGCTTTGCCGTCTTTTCCCTCCTTACCCCCATCTGCGCGGCCATCGCGGCCGCCCGCTATGTGCGCCGCGCCCTGACCGGACGGTTCATCTGGGACAAGACCGAGCACGGTACGTCGGACGCGGCGCGCGGCTGGATCGCGGCCCGGCCAGAGGAGGAAACGTAAGCCCGGAAACCGGAGACGGGAGACGGGAAGCGGTGAGGGCCGGTCTTACCCGACGACGGCGACGGTCCGGTCAATACGGGTCTTCTCCGCACGCGCGGCGGCGTCGAGGGCGAGCTCCGTGACGTGGAGATCGGCTTCGGCGTCGGCGGCCTCGGCCAGCGACGGCTGTGTGCGGGGATGGGCCGGGACGAACAGACTGCAGCAGTCGGGGTAGGGGCGGGCCGAAATCTCGTAGGTGTCCAGCACCTGCGCCTTCGCGATGATCTCTGTCTTGTCCCAGCCGATCAGCGGCCGGAGCACCGGGAGCGTGGTCGCCGCGTTGATGGCGGCAATCGACTCCACCGTCTGGCTGGCGACCTGACCCAGACTCTCCCCCGTGATCAGCGCGTGCGCATGGAGCCGCGCGGCCAGTACGTCGGCCGTCCGCATCATCATCCGCCGGAGGACGATCACCCGCATCGGCTCCGCCACGTGCTGCTGGACGGCACGCTGGATCTCGGTAAACGGCACGACCCACAGATCGAGCCCGCCCGTGAAGCCGGCGAGCACCCGGCACAGATCGACCGCTTTCTCCCTTGCCCGCTCGCTGGTGAACGGAAAACTGTGAAAGTGCGCTGCGGCGACGGTCAGGCCGCGCCGGGCGGCCAGCCAGGCGGCGACCGGACTGTCGAACCCTCCGGACATGAGCGCCAGCGCTCGGCCGCCGGTGCCGGTCGGGAGCCCGCCCGGTCCCGCGACGGTGTGTGAGGACACGAACGCCTGGGCCCGGATGTCGACGCGGACCAACAGGTCCGGCTGTTTCATCCGGGCGCGCAGATGGGGATAGGTCCGCCGGATTTCCGCGCCCAGCCGGCTGGCCGTGTCCATGGACGGATCAGGGTAGCGTTTGTCCGCGCGGCGGACGTCGACCTTGAACGTCTCGATGGAGGGATGGGCCTGGAGTGCCGAGCCGGCCACGGCCACCACGGCGTCGGTGATCGCCACCGGCTCCGGGGCGGCCACGCGCACCGGGCTGAACGAGACCACGCCGAACACCTTCCGGATCCGTGGCTCGACGGCGTCCGGTTCGGCATCGACGCTGACAATGATCCGCCCGAATGCCTGCGTTGCCTGAGCCGGTCCAAGGTCGTCTACGGCGGCGAGCACATTGCGCCGCAGGGTCTCGAGAAAAAATCCCTGGTTGGCCCCCTTGAGGGCGATCTCACCGTAGCGGATGAGAAACGTGCTCACGGGTTCAACGCGCCAGCGCCCGCAGGTCGGCGACGGCCGCCGCCACCGCCGACGCGGCGGCCTCGATCTCCGCTTCGGTGGTGAACCGGCTGAGGCTGAACCGGAGGCTGGACATCGCCTCGTCAGGACTGCGGCCGATGGCCACGAGCACGTGGCTGGGCTCCGGCCGGTGGGCGTGGCACGCCGACCCCGTGGAGACGTAGATGCCGTCCATCTCCAGCCGGTGCAGCAGCGTCTCGCCTCTGGCGCCGGGGAACGAGACGTTGAGGATGTGGGGAGCCGCGCCGGTCTGCGGGGTGTTGACCCGGATGTCGTCGATCCGCCGGAGTTGGTCCCGCAGCCGGTGGACGAGCCCGGCCACCTCCGCGGCGGCCGCGTGTCCATCGGCGAGAATCAGGCGGGCGGCGGCACCCAATCCGGCGATCCCGGGCACGTTTTCGGTCCCCGGGCGCAGCGCGTGTTCCTGATCTCCTCCACGCTGGAGGGCGGCGAGCCGGACCCCCCGGCGCACGTACAGCGCACCGATCCCTTTGGGGCCGTGCACTTTGTGGCCGGAAATCGACAGCAGGTCGATGCCGAGCCGCGCCGGCTGCAGCGGGATCTTGCCCCAGGCCTGCACGGCGTCGACGTGCAGCACGGCCCGGCCTCCGGCCGCGCGGTGGGCGCGCATGACGCCTGCCAGGTCTTGCAGCGGCTGCACCGTGCCAATCTCGTTGTTGACCGCCATGATGGACACGACGGCGGTCTCCGGCCGCAGGGCGCCGGCCAGGTCGGCGGCGGAGATCCGGCCCTCCGCATCGACTGGGAGTTCAGTGACCTCGAATCCGTCGGCGGTCAACTCGCGCGCGGGGGTCCGCACGGAGGCATGCTCGATCGCCGAGACCACCAGGTGGCGACGGCGCGTGGCCTCGGATGGTGCCGGGCCCCGGGCGGCCCGCGCGGCGCCGACGACGGCCAGGTTGTTGGCCTCGGTTCCCCCGGAGGTGAAGACGATCTCCGCGGGCGCGACGCCCAGGGAGGCCGCCACCGCCTCGCGCGCGGCCGTCACGACCCGCTCGGCGGCGATCCCCACGCCGTGCAGCGACGAGGGGTTGCCGAAGGCTTCCGTCAGCGCGTAGGCCATCGCGTCCACGACGGAGGGGTGCGGCCGCGTCGTCGCGGCGTTGTCGAGATAGATCAGGGTGGCCATCTCAGTTCTGATCGTACCTCGGCCCGCATACATTGCGCCACTGTGTGCCGCGTGATAACATGTGAGGCCACGAGGCGACGACGGAGACGCGGACCGCCGGATCGGAGCCTGCCAGCGAGCGGGAGGATGGTGCAAGCCCGCAGGCGCAGCCGGCGGACCATCACTCCTGAGCCGCGCCCCGAAAACGAGGTCATAGGTCGAGGCACGACCTACGACCTGCCAGTAGGCGGCGCCGGCCCCCACCGTGACCGGGAGATGCCAAAGCGCTGAGTCCACCGGAGTGTGGATTCGGAAGCAGGGTGGTACCGCGGGCAGATGACACGGCCCGTCCCTCACGTGGGACGGGCCGTCAGCATTGTGGGGCTGATGGTCGGGAGGTAGGCATGGGGCAGTTCGCTCCGGTGTCGGCCAAAGAAGACTTCGCCGCGGCCGAACGCGAGATGCTCGCGTGGTGGCGCGAGCGCGGCATTGTCCTCCGGTACCTGCAGCGCAACGCGGACGCCCCCCGGCGGTGGTCGTTCATGGACGGCCCGATTACCGCCAACGGCCCGATGGGCGTGCACCACGCCTGGGGCCGGACCTACAAGGACCTCTTCCAGCGTTACCACACGATGCTCGGGTTCCGGCAGCGCTATCAGAACGGTTTCGACTGCCAGGGCCTGTGGGTCGAAGTGCTCGTCGAGCGTGAGCTCGGGTTCCGCAGCAAACGCGACATCGAGACCTTCGGCATCGCGCCGTTTGTCAGTCTCTGCAAGAACCGCGTGCTCGGCTACGCCGCGCAGATCACCGAGCAGTCCCAGCGCCTGGCGATGTGGATGGACTGGAACGATCCGGACGCGCTGCGCACGTTGGCCGAGGCCATCAAGACCGACCCCTCGGCGGTCGTCGAGTACACGGGGCGGGGCGGTGTGGTGCGCGGCAGCGCGGAGCAGATCGTCGGCACGCTCGGGGACGGTGAGACCGGCGGATCCTACTTCACGTTCTCCAACGAGAACAACTACGCGATCTGGGGATTCATCAAACGGTGCTGGGAACGCGGGATGGTCTACAAAGGCCACGACGTCATGCCGTGGTGCCCCCGGTGCTCGACGGGCATCAGCGAGCATGAGATCGTGACCGAAGGCTACCGGGAGATCACCCATCCCGGGTTGTTCGTCCGTTTCCCCCTGATCGACGAGCCCGGACGGTCCCTGCTGGTATGGACGACGACGCCGTGGACGCTGACCAGCAACGTCGCGGCCGCCGTGCATCCGGACCTCCCCTACGTCCGAGTCCGCCAGGGCGCCGAAGAACTGTACCTGGCCGAGGGGACCGTGGACGCGCTGAAAGGCGAGTACACGGTGCTCGAGACGCTGGCCGGCGCGCAGCTGGTGGGGCGGCGCTATCGTGGCCCGTTTGACGACCTGCCCCCGCAGCGGGGCATCGAGCACCGGGTGATCCCCTGGAAGGACGTCGGCGCCGACGAAGGGACCGGGATCGTCCACGTGGCACCCGGATGCGGGGCCGAAGACTTCGCCCTGAGCAAAGAACACGGTCTGCCTGTCATCGCGCCCATCGACGAGTTCGGGATCTTCCTGAGCGGATTCGACTGGCTGACCGGCAAACGTGTCGATGAGGTCACCCCGCTGATCACCGAGCATCTGCGCGCCACCGGCCGGCTCTACAAGGCGGAAGCGTACCGGCACCGCTACCCGGTCTGCTGGCGCTGCGGCACGGAACTGGTCTTCCGGCTGGTCGACGAGTGGTTCATCGCGATGGACCCCATCCGCGCGCGGCTGATGGAGATCACCGAGCGCATCCGCTGGATCCCGGGGTTCGGGCTGGACCGCGAGCTGGACTGGCTGCGCAACATGCACGACTGGATGATCAGCAAGAAGCGCTACTGGGGATTGGCCCTGCCCATCTGGGAGTGCGACCAGTGCGGTCATTTCGAGGTGATCGGGTCAGAGGACGAGCTGCGCGAACGGGCCACCGGCGGTTGGGAGGAGTTTGCCGGCCACACGCCGCACCGCCCATGGATCGACGCGGTGACGATCGCCTGCCCCCGCTGCGGGGCGACGACCGCGCGGATCGCCGACGTCGGCAACCCGTGGCTGGACGCCGGCATCGTCACGTTCAGCACGCTCGACTACCGCCGCGATCAGGCGTACTGGGCCGACTGGTTCCCCGCGGACTTCATCACCGAGAGTTTCCCCGGCCAGTACCGGAACTGGTTCTACTCGCTGCTGGTCATGGCCGCGGTCCTCGGCGACGCCGAACCGTTCCGCACGTGCCTGGCCTACGCGCTGGTGCGCGGCGAGGATGGGCGGGAGATGCACAAGAGCTGGGGCAACATGATCGAGTTCAACGAGGCCGCGGACCGGGCCGGGGTCGACGTGATGCGGTGGGCGTTCTGCGCGCAGAACGTCGCCACCAACATCAACTTCGGCTACCATGCGCTGGACGATGTCCGCCGCCGCATGGTGATTCCGCTGTGGAACGTGTACTCGTTCTTCGTCACCTACGCGAATCTGGAGCGCTTCGACTTCGCCGGCCTCGTGCGCGTCCGTCCGGATCTGGCGCTGCTGGACCGGTGGCTGCTGTCGCGGACCCAGGCGCTGGTCGGCGCCGTGCGCGAACGGCTCGACGACTATGACCCACAGGGGGCCACCAGGCCGGTCGAAGCGTTCGTCGACGCGCTGTCCAACTGGTACGTGCGCCGCAGCCGCCGCCGGTTCTGGAAGAGTGAAGACGATACCGATAAGCGGGCCGCCTACTACACCCTCTACCACGCGCTGCGCACGCTCGCGCTGGTGCTGGCGCCGTTCATGCCGTTCCTCGGTGAGCGGCTGTACCAGGGACTCGTCCGGCCGGTGGAGTCGGACGCCCCCGAAAGCGTCCATCTCTGCGACTTCCCCCAGCCGGATCCGGCCGTGCGTGAGCCGGACCTGGAAGCGCTGATGGACGGCGCCCGGACGTTGGTGGGTCTGGGGCGGGCCGCGCGCAGCCACGCCCGCGTGAAGGTCCGCCAGCCGCTGCCGGCGGTCCTGCTGGTGACGCGCCACCGTGCGCTGCGAGACTACCCGGAGCTACTCGAACAGATCAGAGAGGAACTCAATGTCAAGGCCGTGCGTTTCCTCGACGATCCCACCGGCTACGTGACCTTCGAGGTCAAGCCGCGGTTCGACGTGCTGGGCCCGCGGTTCGGCCCGCGCGTGCAGGACGTCGCGCGCGGCGTCCGGGCGCTGGACCCGGCGGCCGCCGTGCGGGGCCTACAGCAGGACGGCCGGATTGCGGTGCGTGTGGGCGAAGCAGATGTCGAGCTGACGGCCGCCGACCTCGAGGCGCGGATGCACGAAGCGCAGGGCTATGCCGCCGACGGCGCGATGGGAGAGTTTGCGATCCTGGAGACGGCGCTGACTCCCGAACTGGAACTGGAAGGCCGGGCCCGGGAACTGGTGCACCAGGTGCAGACGCTGCGGAAGGACGCCGGGTTGGCCGTCGATGACCGGATCGTGCTCCTGCACGACGGGGGGCTCGAGGCGATGCTGCCGGCGTTCGGCCCCTACATCCAGCGCGAGACGCTAGCGGACGCCATCCGGACCGGCCTGGCCGCCGGAACGGATCGGACCCTCCTGGTCAGGGAGCTGCGGCTGGATGGGGAGAAGGTCGCAGTGGGCATTGCACGCGCCGCGCAGTAGAATAGACAAACGATGACGCAGCGCACCATCGGCGTGCTGGGCGGCCTCGGCCCGTGGGCCACGCTCGATCTGTTTGAGAAACTCCTCCGGCTCACCCCGGCCGCGGTCGACCAGGACCACCTCCGGATCATCATCGACAACAACCCGAAAATCCCCGACCGTTCACCGGCCATCCTCGGGGCCGGTGAAGACCCGACGCCGGCGCTGGTCGCCACAGCGCGCAACCTCGAACGCGCGGGCGCGGACTTCATTATCATCCCGTGCAATACCGCCCATGCCTTCGTGGAGGCGATTCGCGCGTCGGTCGCGATCCCCGTCCTGAACATCATGGACGAGGTCGCCGCCGCCGCCGCGGCCGAGATGCCGCCCCTGCGGCGCGCGGGCGTGCTGGCGACGCGGGCGGCGGTCGCCGCCAGGCTCTACCATCACAGCTTTGCCCGCGTCGGGGTGGATGTGCTCAGTCCGGATTCCGCCGGCCAGGACGTCGTGAACGAGGCGATCTACGGCGTGAAGGCCGGCAGGATGGGTCCGGATGTCACGCGGCGGCTGGTGGGCGTGTGCGAAGGACTGATCCTCGACGGGGCTCAGGTGCTAGTCCTGGGGTGCACCGAGCTGCCGTTCGTGCTGCAGCCGGGAGACGTCGAAGTCCCTCTGCTGGACTCCAACCTCGTGCTCGCCCGGGCCGCCCTCCGCGAGGCCACACAACCGACGCAACCTACCCAGCCGACGCACCTCACCCAACCGACACAATTACCTGCCGCCCGGAGTGAACACGCGGGTTAGTTGTGTGAGTTGTTAGGTTGTGTAGGGTGTGTGAGTTTGCTAAGATGTGCGTCAGCCCATTTTGCGCCGGCGGCCGGCAGACGGCTGGCCGCGCACGGAGGGACGGATGGCAACGCGGACCGTGAAGACCAGAAAGGCGAAGGCCGCCCGGAAGCACGTGAAGGCAAAGCCCGCGCGGGTGAGTGCGCGCCCGAACGCTCGAGCCGCGCGCACCCGGGCGATCGGCAAGCGCGACTTCGCCTCCTTCCGGCGGCTCCTCGTGGAAGAACGGGCCCGGCTGCTTGAAGAGCTTGAGGCCATGGAAGAGCACACGCCCGAGGTCGAAGATCAAGTCGGGATGGACATCGGAGGGGGGTACGATGAGGATCTCGCCGACGTGGCCAGCAGCACCTTCGAGCGCGAGAAGGGGCTGGCGCTGGAGTCCAGCGTCCAGCAGCTGCTCACGCAGGTGGAAGAGGCCCTGGCCCGGATTGACGAGGGCACGTACGGGATCTGCGTGCGGTGCGGCAACCCGATTGATTCCGCCAGGCTGAAGGTGCTGCCATACGCCACTCTCTGCATCCGCTGCAAGGAAGAGGAAGAACGCACCAACCACTTCCGGTAAGCGCTCCGCCGGCGCCGGCGGCGGAACCCGCGACGGCCCGCTGGACCTCCGCGGCGGTGGCCTCGGCGATCGTGCTCGCCGATCAGGCCGTCAAAGCCCTGGTCGGGCGTCTGCTACCGCTGGGCGACAGCGTGCCGCTTATCCCCGGGATCGTGGCCCTCACCCACGTGCGCAACACCGGCATCGCCTTCGGGATGGCCGGTGGGGTGCCGGTCGCTGTGCCCGGGGCGATCGCCTTGACCTTTCTTTTCCTGCTCTTCTACAATAGGCCGCGGTGGACGCGCCCGCCGCTCGCGCGGGCGGCCCTTGCACTGCTGGCCGGCGGCGCGGTCGGGAATCTCGTCGATCGCGTCCGCGTGGGGGCCGTGATCGATTACCTCGACGTGTTCGTCTGGCCGGTGTTCAATCTCGCCGATCTCGCCGTCACGACCGGCTCCGCGCTGCTGATTCTGGCACTAATCCCGCGGCGGGAACCAGAAGGGGCTGCTTCCCGCCGCGGAGCAAGATCAAACAGGAGTGACTGATGAAACCGATCCTGGTCCAGCTCGGACCCATTCCGATCCAGTCCTTCGGCCTGTTTCTCATTCTCGCGTTTGCCATCGGCATCGCCCTGGCGCGGCGGCGGGGCGGCGCGATCGGCATCAGCCCATCACAGATGCTGGACATCGCGTTGTACATGATCATCGGCGGCATCGGCCTCTCGCTGCTGGTCGGCGCCGCGATGAACTTCAGCGAGGTCGCCCAGGCCCCGCTGCGGGTGTTCTCCGTCATCGGTCCGTCCGGGCCGGGCTTCTTCGTGGCCCTCGTCGGCGCGCTGGCGGTGGCCGCCGCCTACGCCCGCTCGGCGAAGATCGGGTTCCGCCGGTTCCTCGACGTGATCGCTCCGCCGATCACAGTGGGATATGCCGTGGCGATGATCGGCGCCCTCCTGGCGGGCTCGATCTACCCGGCCAAGGCCACCGATGTGCCCTGGGCGGTGACCGTCGTCTTCCAGGAGGTCCACCCCGTTGCCATCTACCTGATGCTGGCGTCGCTCGGGACGTACCTGGTGCTGCGCGCGCAGGAGCGGGCGGACCCGGCGCCGGGCGTGATCTTCTTCCTCTGGCTGTTCCTGTTTGCCGTGGCCCGGCTGGCGGCCGAGTTCTTTGTCGACAGCTCGAAGGTCCTCGGCCCGCTCACGATCGCGCAGGTGCTCAGTCTCGTCGTCGCCGTCATCGCCGTCATCGGACTCGTCCTGAGCAACCGGAGGCGCCTGGAGCCGCAGACGCCCGCTGAACCCGCCGGAATCCCCTGAGCGCCGCCCCCCGGGATCGCCGCCGTTTTGTCGTTGAGGCCGCGTCCGCGGGCACGCGGCTCGATGTCTACCTGGCGGCGCGGCTCCCCGCGCTCTCCCGATCCCGCCTCAAGCAGTTGATCGACTCCGGCGGGGTGACCATAGACGGCGCGCCGGTGAAGCCGGCGGCGCGCCTGCGCGCCGGCAGCCGGATCACGGTGGAGGCGGTCGCGTCTCCCCCCGACGATCTGGTGCCCGAGGCCATCCCGCTCGAGATCGTCTACGAGGACGCCCACCTGCTCGTCCTGAACAAACCGCCCGGGTTGTCGGTGCATCCGGGGGCGGGCCGCCCACGCGGGACGCTGGCAAATGCGCTGATTGCGCGCCTGCCCGCGCTGCGTGGGGTGGGAGCCGTGCTGCGGCCGGGCATCGTCCACCGCCTCGACCGCGACACCTCCGGACTGCTCGTGGTCGCGAAAACTCCGGAGACCCTCGCCGCCTTGCAGCAGGCCGTGGCGGCGCGGGAGGTTGCCCGCGCGTATCTCGCGCTGGTCTGCGGCAGTGTCCGCACCGACGAAGGGACGATCGACGCGCCGATCGGCCGCCACCCTCGCCAGCGCACGAAGATGGCCGTCGTGGCCGGCGGGCGGGCGGCCATCACCCACTACCGGGTGGTCGAACGGTTGGGACACGCCACGCTCGTGGAAGCGCGGCTGGTGACCGGTCGGACTCACCAGATTCGCGTCCACTTCTCCGTGCTGGGCCATCCCGTGGTGGGCGACCCCGTCTATGGACGGAGGTGCCGCCTGCCCTCCACCGTTACCCCGGCCCGCCAGATGCTGCACGCGTACCGGCTGGCGTTTCGCCATCCGGCGACCGGACGGCAGCTGGAGTTCGAGACCGCGCTGCCCGAGGACTTCGCCGGTGTGCTGGCGCAGCTGCGGGTCCCGGACGAGCGCGCCGGTAACGTTGGCCGGACGCGAGAGTCTGATGGACGCGGTCGTCCGGGACGGGCGGAGGGTTCGTCCGCTCGCGCACGGAAGGCCCGTGTACGGCGATGACACCGATGCGGGAGAAGGCCAAGGTGATGGATGCCGATGCGATGCGCCGCGCGCTGGCCCGCATGGCCCATGAAGTCCTGGAGCGCAACCGGAGCGTGCAGACCCTCGCGGTGGTCGGGATCCAGACCCGCGGCGTGCCGCTGGCCCGCCGCCTCGCCGACGCCATGGGGGCGATCGAAGGCGCGGCCGTCCCTGTCGCCGCGCTCGATGTCACCCCGCACCGCGACGATCGCGCCCTGCACCACTCCCTCCGTTCGGATGCAGGGCAGGCCGCGGGTGAGGCGCACCCGGCGCTGCCATTCGATGTGAGCACGCACACCCTGATCCTCGTCGACGACGTCCTGTTCACAGGGCGGACCGTGCGCGCCGCCCTGGACGCGTTGACCGAGGTCGGCCGGCCGGCGCGGATCCAGCTCGCCGTGTTGATTGACCGCGGGCATCGCGAACTGCCGGTGCGGCCGGACTACGTCGGCAAGAACCTACCCACGTCCTCGCGCGAGCACGTTGCCGTCCGGCTGATGGAGACCGACGGCGTGGATGAAGTTGTGATCGAAGAGCCTACCGACGGAAATGGGGAACCACGGTAGGGAGTGTAGGTTCGACCACAACAGTCTGGTCGTGTGAGATCGTGACCAGGCCCGGCCTGGCCCCCCGCGGTTTCTTGACGTACTTCCGCAGTGTGTAACTCACGGGCACCTTGGCGGCGCCGCGGCCGCGGCTGAAGTACGCGGCGATCTGTGCCGCTTCTCCGATCGCCTCCTCAGGCGCCTTGCGCCCGCCAGTGCGCAGGATGACGTGGGCCCCGGGCATGCCGCGGGCGTGACACCACAGGTCGTCGGCGCGAGCCAACTTGAACGTGACCTCATCGTTCTCGCGGTTGGTCCGGCCGACCAGGACCTGGTGGCCTGTGGTCGTGGTGAACTGTCGCGGGCCGCTCGACTGCGCGCGGAAGGCCCCGCCTCTCGACTGTGCCCGCGATGTCCCACGGGGCGTGCGTCTGGCCGGGAGCATGCTTTCTTCAATGAGTTCGTCCCGCACGCTCCGGACATCGTCGGACGAGGTCGCGGCGTCGACGAAAACCAGCGCGTTTTCAAGGTACGCGTGCCGGTCGCCGGCCTCCCGGAGGCGCCGGGCGACTTCCGGCTGTGCGGCTTTGATGCGGGTCAACCGTTTGAACAACCGCCGCGCGTTCTCCGCGGCGCCCACCGCGGGGTCCAGGGAGATGCGAACCGGGGCGCCGTCGAAACCGGGCAGCGTGACTTCGGCCGCACCCGGCGGGACCTGCGCCGCGTACGCAAACAGCAGGTCCCCCCACTGCTGGAGTTCCTCTGCACGCGCGGCTTCCGCCTGAGCGGTCTGTAACTTAGCTTCGGCGCGCGCGACCTTTTCGATTGCGGCGGTGATGGCGGCGTGCAGCGCGCGGCGTTCGTCGTCGAACGCGGATCGAACCGCCGCGACGTCCGCCACTGCCGCCACGGCGCTGCTCATCGTGGGCACGGGGTCGATGGAGAGGCCGGTGAGATGCGTGTAGGGAAACGGCGCGAATCCGACTGCCGTGCTGTCTCTCCGGTATACCACGGGTGAGAATCGGCGTGCGCGGACGGTCTCGATCAGCGTGGCCAGCACAGGCCACAGCGCCGCCGCGGCGTGCGTAGGAGACACGGGATCGGCGGCCGGATCCAGCCCGGCCCGCTCGACCAGTTCGGCCGCCAGCAGCGGACTGAGGCCGAGCGTGGCCTCGGCGAGGCGGCGAGCGGCCGGGCCGGCCGCGGCGGCCAGTCGTTCCTGCAGCGTCGCTGCGGAGAGTTCCTGGGGGACCGGCCGGTCGCGGAGCGGCGGGCGGTACTCGCTCCCCGCGGTGACCGGCCGCACCGACGACATGTGCGGCGTGACGGTTTTCAGCACGCCGAGGATGGTGCCGGCCCGGACGCTGATCAAGTTGCTATGGCGGCCCATGATCTCGGCGATGAGGGCGGTCTCCTCGCCGAGATGCTCAAACGACAAGGTCAGGGTACGCTCGAATGCCGGCTGCGCGACCTGCCGCAGCCGGGCGCCTTCCAGCTTCGCGCGCAGCAGCTGACAGAACGATCCGGCGGTGCCGGATCGCGCCGACTCCACCAGATGCACGCGCGCCCATCGGGGGTGGATGGAGAACAGGACGTGTGTTTGGCCCGCCCGCCCGCGCAGGGTCAGCACGATCTCGTCCCGGTCCGGCTGCGCCACCCGCGTGACGGCCGACCCGACCAGCGGCTCTACATCGGCGGCCACGGCCGCCAGCACGACGCTGTCGAAGGACCAGAGAAGACGTTCCATGCCGAATTCACGCTAACACGGAAACCGGGAACCGGAAACCGAAAGCCGCGAGCGTAGAGGACACAGGTGTGCGCACAGGACTCACCTCCGCAGCGCGAGAAAGGGTCGTCATGGTTCGCAGCATGACGGGATTCGGCAGCGCGTCCGTGCCGACGACGGCCGGCCGGTTTGCCGTCGAGATTCGATCGGTGAACCACCGGTTCAGTGAGATCGTCGTGCGCCTGCCGCGCGATCTCGCCCCCCTGGAGGAGCAGGTCCGTGCGGCCGTGCAGGGCCGCGTGCTGCGGGGCCGCGTTGAAGTCAGCGTGGTCCGCGAGGATCGCGGTGTGCGCGCCAGGACCATCCGGCCGGACACCGAGGCCGCCGCCGCGTACGCCCAGGCCCTCAAGGACGTGGCGGGGGCGCTGGGCATGTCCGGGGATATCACCCTCGCCCAGGTGGCGGCGTTCCCGGACGTCATCAAGGTCGAAGAGCCGAAAGAGGAAGTCGACCGCCTGTGGCCGCAGTTGCAGCCGGCGGTGGAATCGGCCGTCGACGCGCTGACGGCCCTGCGTGACGCGGAAGGGCGGCGGCTCGCCGCCGACCTGCTGGCCCGGCTCGGCCGCATCCGGGACCTGACGGAGGTCGTCGCCGCGCGGAGTCCGGCCGCCGTCAGCGACTATGCGGCGCGATTGAGGGCCCGCGTCGGCGAACTGCTCGGCGACGTCCCCGTGGACGAACAGCGCCTGGCCGCCGAGATCGTCATCTTCGCCGAGCGCAGCGACGTCACCGAGGAGCTGACGCGGCTGCGCAGCCACGCCGAGCAGTTCGCCCTCGACCTCGCCGCCACCGACGGCGCGCTGGGCCGGAAACTGGAGTTCCTGCTGCAGGAGATGGGGCGCGAGGCCAACACGATCGGGGCGAAGGCCAACGACATGGAGATCTCGCGCACGATCATCGCCGTCAAAGGCGAACTGGAGAGCCTGCGCGAGCAGGTCCAGAACATTGAATAGCGCGGGACCGAAGTTGATCAACGTCGGGTTCGGCAACATCGTCGTCGCCGGCCGCGTCATCGCGATCGTGGCCCCCGATTCTGCGCCCATCAAGCGCATCATCCAGGAAGCCCGGGAGCGCGGCTCACTCATCGACGCGACCTACGGCCGGCGCACGCGCGCGGTCGTCATCACCGACAGCGGCCATGTTGTCCTGTCCGCCGTGCAGCCCGAGACCGTCGCGCAGCGGTTCGCGGCCAAGGACGAGGAGGACACCCTCTGATCATCGCCCTGGCCGGTCCGATCGGAGTGGGCAAGAGCACCGTCGCCGGCACGCTCTCCGTGCGGCTGGGCTACCGGTACATCTCCGGCGGCGAGATGTTTCGCGAGATCGCGCGGGAGCGGGGCATTTCCGTGACCGACGTCAACAAGCTCGCGGAGCGCGACCCCGCGTTTGATCACGACCTGGACCGCCGGCAGCGGCAACTCGCGCACGCGGCCGGCGACTGCGTCGTCGAGAGCCGGCTGGCCGGCTGGATGGTCGACGCGGACCTGTGCGTGCTGCTGCGGGCGCCGGTCGAAGTCCGCGCCGCGCGCGTGGCCGGCCGGGAAGGGCAGCCGCCCGACGCCGCCCTCGCCGAACTCGTGGAACGCGAACGCAGCGAATGGGCCCGCTACCGGCAACTCTACAACATCGATGTCGACGACCTGTCCCCGTACGACCTCGTCATCGACACGACGCGCTGGACGGCCGAGGCCATCGTCGACGCGCTGGTGCTGCTGGTCCGGACCGTGCAGACTCGTGATCCGGGATCCGGGGTCCGGGATCCAGACCGGCGGCCGGCGGGCACACGCACATCGGACGGCGATGCCTGACGCGAGCCTGCTCAACGCGAAGGTCATCGTCGTGGGCGTGACGGGTGGGATCGCCGCGTACAAGTCCGCGCAGTTGGTCAGTGCGCTGCGCAAGGCGGGTGCGGAGGTCTACGTGCTCATGACCCCGTCGGCGGCGCACTTCATTGGACCGCTGACCCTGCGCACGCTCTCGCAGCATCCCGTGGTCACGGACATGTGGGATCCTGGGAATCCCTGGGAGGAGCCTCACATCTACCTGGGCGAGCGGGCCGACGCTTACGTGATCGCCCCCGCGACGGCGCATACCATCGCGAAACTGGCCCTCGGCCTGGCCGACGACGTGATCACGGCAACCGCCCTGGCCACGCGCGCTCCTGTCCTGCTGGCACCGGCGATGAGCGACATCATGTACGAATCTCCGACGGTGCAGGAGCACCTCCGCGCGCTGCGGAGCCGGGGGTACCGGACCATCGGGCCGGTCGTGGGCTGGCTCGCCTCGGGCAAGGAGGCGATCGGGCGCATGGCCGAACCCGACGCCATTCTCGAAGAGCTCATCCGGATCCTCGAAGAACGGACGGCATAGGACTTGCCATGAAGTTCGCGGACGTCGCGGTGAACGTGCCGCTGCGCGCCGGCGATCGCGTCTTCACGTTTTCCGTTCCCGACGCCCTCGAACCGCGGATTGCTCCCGGCGTGCCCGTCCGCATCCGTTTCGGTCCCCGGGCCACGTCCGGCTACATCGTGCGCCTGCTCGACCAGGTGGACCGCGAGGTCCGTCCGCTGACCGGGGTGGACGACCGGCTGCCCGTCCTGCCGGCGGATTTGCTCGCGCTGGCGGAATGGCTCGCCGACTTCTACGTGTGCACCGTCGGAGAGGCGATCGCGTCGATGCTGCCGCCGCTCGAGGGCATTCCCGGCCCGCGCAGCCGCCGCGCCGTCCCGGCCGAGCCGGCGGTCATGAGCGCGCCGCGCGTGCACGATGATCCCGCAGGCTCGCCGACCGAGAGTCAAGCGGCGGCCGTCGAACGCGTGCTGACATCGCTGGCCGGGGGCAGATCCGCGGCGCTCATCGGCGGAGGAGGACGGTTCGCCGCCTACGTCGCCGTGGTCCGGCACGTCCTCGCCGCCGGCCAGAGCGTGATCGTGCTGGTTCCCGAGGTCGCGCAGGCGGAGCGGCTGGCACCGTGGCTGGCCGCAAGGATGGACCGTCCTGTGACGCTGGTGCACGGCGCCCAGCCTCCGGCGGTGCGCTGGGCCACCTGGAGGCACGCACAGTCGGGCGGCGCCCTCGCGGTCGTCGGGACCCGTCTGGCCGCGTTCACGCCGGTGCAGGCGCTCGGCGCCATCGTAGTCGATCACGAGGAAGACACGTCCTACAAGGAGGAGCGGATGCCGCGGTATCTCGCGCGCCGGGTCGTCGCGCAGCGTGCGCGGTTGACCGGCGCCGCGGTCGTGTGGGGGTCTCCCGCGCCGTCGGTGGATCTCATGCGCGACGTGGACGAAGGCCGGATCACCCGCGTCTCCGTTCCGCCGCTGGCTCCCGCCGCGGTCGCCATCGCCGACGTCCGGTCAGATGCGGGTCCGCTGGGAGGACTGTTCGGCCGGCGGCTCTATCAGGCACTGGCCCGCACGCTTCCGGCCGGGCGCGCGCTGGTGTTCGTGCCCCGCCGCGGCTACGCGGATTTCCTCCTCTGCCACGAATGCGGGGCGGTCCCGCGCTGCCCCCGCTGCGACGTGGCGATGACCTACCACGTGGCCGACCGCCAGGCCGCGCCACGTTCAGCGCCCCACCCCGCACCATCCGGCGCGGGGCTGCGGTGTCATCTCTGCGGGCGCGAGGATCCGGCGCCCAGCGTGTGCGCCTCGTGCGGGGGAACGAACCTGCGCCCGCATGGGATCGGGACGGAGCGCGTGGAGGCCGCGGCCCGGAAACTGTTCAGACGCGCGCCGATCCTGCGGCTGGATTCCGATGCCGCCCCGGAGGAGGCCGATCAGGCACGTGTCTGGCAGCAGTTCGCCCGGCGCGGCGGATTGCTGATCGGCACGCAGCTGCTGATCAAGGGAGTGGGGCAGGTGGCCTCGGATGTCGTCGGGGCGCTGGGCGTCGACGCGGCGCTGAATCTGCCCGATTTCACCGCGGCCGAACGCACATTCCAGACCCTGATCCAGCTGATCGACCTGGCCCAGCAGGAAGCCGTGATCCAGACATTCTCGCCGCAGCATCCGGTCATGCTCGCGTTGCGGCGGGGTGACCAGGATCTCTTCTACCGCCGCGAGCTCGCCGGCCGGCAGCGCTTTGGCTACCCTCCGTTTCGCACGCTCATCAATCTGATCGTCACCGGATCCGCGCCCGACGACGCCCGAGGGGTGGCCGACGCGCTGGCCGGCGGGCTGCAGGCCGCCGCCGAGGTGCTCGGTCCCTCGCCGGCGCCGCTGGCGAAGCGGCGCGGCCGAACGCGATGGCAGGTCCTGGTCAAAGACGGCGACGACGGCGCCGGGCGGCGCGCCCTGCCGGCGTTGCTCGCCGCCCTGCCGATCCCGAGGACGGTGAAGGTGACCATCGACGTGGATCCGGTGGATCTGCTTTAGCGACAACGCGTTTCCGTGAATGGTACACTGCTGGGCGTGGAACTCATCACCGTTGACGGTCCGAAGGCCGCGGTACTGCGGAGGCGCGCGAAACCCGTGGGGAAGGTGAGCGCTGAGGTGCAGCGCTTCGTCGACGCGATGATCGAGGCCATGCACGCGTACAACGGCGTTGGGCTCGCCGCGCCGCAGGTCGGGATCAGCAAGCGGGTGTTCGTCGCCGAGGTCGGGGACCGGGTGTACGTGCTGATCGATCCGCAGATCGTGCGCCGCGAAGGCCAGGCGACCGCCACCGAAGCCTGTCTGTCCATTCCCGGCATCGCCGCCGACGTGCCGCGATCCGCCATTGTCACCGTCCGCGCGAAGAGCCGGCGCGGCCGGGGCATCACCGTCAGCGCATCGGGGCTGCTCGCCCGGGTGTTCCAGCACGAGATCGACCACCTCGACGGCGTGCTGTTCCTCGACCGCGTCGTGGACAAGACCACGATCCGCGAGGTCGCCGAAAGCGCCGAAGTCGAGATGGCGCCGGCCGGCGAATGACCACCCCGCGCCTGCGGATCGTCTTTCTTGGCACTCCCACCTTCGCCGTACCGGCGCTGCAGGCCGTGGCTGAGCGCGCCGACGTGCTGGCCGTCATCACCCAGCCCGAGAAACCCAAAGGACGCGGGCGCCGTCCCGCCGCGCCCCCGGTCGCCGAGGCGGCGGCGGCGCTGCGGGTCCCCGTGCTGCAGCCCGCGCGGTTGAAAGCCCCCGACGTTGTCAGCCGGCTGACACAGCTCGCGCCGGACGTGATTGTGACCGTGGCCTACGGGAAGATGATCCCGCGGGAGATCCTCGAGCTGCCGCCGCGGGGCTGCATCAACCTGCACCCGTCGCTGCTGCCGAAATACCGCGGGGCGTCGCCGATCACGCGCGCGATCGAAGCCGGCGAAACAGTCACGGGCGTGACGATCATGTACCAATCTGAGGCCCTCGACGCCGGCGACATCATCCTCCAGCGTGAGGTGGGTATTGAGCCCGCGGACACCGCGCGGGCGCTGGAAGACCGCCTGGCCCGGATCGGGGCCGAGGCACTGGTCGAGGCGCTGTCCCTGATCGCCGAAAGCCGCGCCCCGCGGCGCCCGCAGGATGAGAGTGCTGCGAGCTACGTGGGAAAACTCACGAAGGCAGACGGGGAAATCGACTGGACCAAGCCCGCCGTGGTGCTGGAGCGGTTCATCCGGGCAATGGATCCCTGGCCGTCCGCGTACTCCGCGCACCGCGGCCGGCTGCTGAAGATCTGGGCGAGCACGGCGCTTCCCGCGGTCCCCGGCGGAGCACCGGCGACGGTGGTCGACGTGCGGCCCGGTGCAGGGTTCACCGTCGCGGCCGGGGAGGGTGCACTGCTGGTGCGCGAAGTGCAGCCGGAAGGCCGCCGGCGCATGACCGCCGACGAGTACGCGCGGGGAGCCCGGCTGCGAGTCGGGGAAGTCCTGGGGGCGGTATAATTGGCCTATGCCATTCTTCTTCTATGACCCGGTGTCGTTTGTGGTGCTCCTGCCGGCGCTTGTCCTGGCGATTTACGCGCAGTGGAAAGTGTCATCGACATTCCGCCGCTACTCCGAGATCCGCTCCAGCACCGGCTACACGGGCGCGCAGGTCGCCGCCGAGCTCCTGCGCCGCAACGGGATTACCAACGTGAAGGTCGAGCCGATTGAAGGGATGCTGTCGGATCACTACGATCCGCGCCAGAAGGTCCTGCGGCTGTCCCCCGAAGTGTACGGCAGCGACTCCATCGCCGCGATCGGGGTCGCCGCGCACGAAGCCGGCCACGCGCTGCAGGACAAACAGCGGTATCCGGCGCTGGCCCTGCGCGCGGCCATCGTCCCCCTCGCCAGCTTCGGCACCAGCGCGGCCTGGATTCTGTTCATCATCGGGCTGATCACCAGCTCGCCACGGTTGATGGACCTGGGCATTCTCATCTTTCTGGGGTATGTCGCCTTCGCCATCATCACCCTCCCGGTGGAGTTCAATGCCAGCAGCCGGGCCGTCGCCCAGCTCACCGGCCAGGGGCTGGTGCTGCCCCAGGAAGCCCAGGGGGTGCGCGCCGTCCTCAACGCCGCGGCCCTCACGTACGTCGCGGCGGCGGCGATGGCCGTGCTCCAGCTCGTCCGGCTCATCCTCCTGCGCAGCTCGCGGGACTAACGCGCTGTGCGCCGGACGGTCCGTTCCGCCCGGCCGGATCGTCCGTCTGCGCGCGACGTCGCGGTGGACATCCTCGTCCGCGTCGATCGCGGCGGGGCCTTCGCCAACATCCTGCTCCATCACCGCCTTGACCGCGCGCGGCTGCCGGCCGCGGATGCCGCGCTGGCGACCGAACTCGTGCTGGGCGTGCTCCGCCACCGCCGCCGGCTCGACTGGACCTTGCAGGGCGTCGCCGCGCATCCACTGGACGATCTGCCGCCGCCGATCCGGGCCATCCTCCGTACCGGCGCCTACCAGGTGCTGTTCCTGTCCCGCATCCCGGCACGCGCCGCGATCCATCAGGCCGTCGAGCTCGCCAAAGCGCACGGCCACGCCGGCACGGCGGCGCTGGTCAACGCCGTGCTCCGCCGCATCGCCTCGTCCGGCGAACGCCCGCTCCCGCCGGCCGCCGATGCGGTGACCCGGATCGCCGTCGAACACTCTCACCCCGAGTGGCTGGTGCGGCGGTGGATTGCGCGGATAGGCGTCGAGGACACGGCGGCGCTGTGCGCCGCCGACAACCTGCCGGCTCCGCTGCACGTGCGCCTCAATCTCCTGCGCGGCACGCCGGAGGACCTGATCGGCCGGCTCCGCGCCGCCGGCGCCACGGTGCTGCCGACGGTCCTCCCTGAAGGGATTGAGGTCCGCGGAGAGTTCACCGAACGCCGCCGTCTGGCCGCCGCGGGATGGCTCACGGTGCAGGACCTGGGCGCGATGCTGGTCACGCACATCCTCGACCCCCAGCCCGGCGAGACGGTCATCGACGCCTGCGCGGCACCGGGAGGCAAGACGACGCACATCGTCGAGCGGATGGCCGATTCCGGCCGGGTGCTGGCGTGCGATGTCCACGAACGAAAGCTCGCCGCGGCCGTCCGCCGCGCGGCCGCCGGCGGGGCATCGATCATCGAGCCGCACGTCCTCGACGCACGCGTGCTCGGCCAGACCTATCCCGACCTGGCGGACCGCGTGCTGGTCGATGCCCCCTGCACCGGTCTGGGGGTTATCCGGCGGCGCCCCGACATCAAGTGGCGCCTTCGGCCCGACGACATTGCGGCGCTGGCGGCCTTGCAGGGACAGATCCTCGCCGGCGCCGCCGGCGCCGTGCGGCCGGGCGGTCTCCTCGTGTACAGCGTGTGTACCACCGAACCGGAGGAAGGCGCCGCCGTGGTCGCGTCGTTCCTGGAGGCGCGGCGCGACTTCGTACCTGACCCCCTGCCGCCGATGGAGGGAGTGGTGCCGACCGGCAGGCCTGATTTGGGTATGATGTCGGTGTGGCCGCACCGCCAGGGAACCGATGGTTTCTTCATCGCCAGGCTGCGCCGCAGGCCGATCGATGCACAGCGCTGATCTCTTCGAACTGCACGGCCGCTCGCTGAGCGAGCTGGAGCAGTTTGCGCTCACGCTCGGCGCGCCGGCCTACCGCGGACGGCAGCTGGCCCACTGGCTGTACCAGCGCGGCGCGACGTCCTTTGATGAAATGACCGACCTGCCGGCGGACCTGCGGCGCACGCTCGCGGCCCGGGCACAGCTGACCACGTTGGCGCCGGTCGCCGAGGTGTCCGCGGACGGCGGCGACACCGTGAAGTACCTCCTCCGGCTTGCCGATGGGCCGACCGTCGAGACCGTTTTCATGCGCTATGAGGACGGGCGCCGCAGCGTGTGCATCTCGACGCAGGTCGGGTGCGCGATGGGCTGTACCTTCTGTGCGACCGGTCTCGCCGGGCTGACCCGCAACCTCACCGCCGGCGAGATCGTCGACCAGGTGCTCCACGTGTGGCGCGAGCGGGGCGAGCGGCCGACCAACGTGGTGTTCATGGGCATGGGGGAACCGCTGGCGAACTACGAGGCGACGCTGAAGGCGGTCCGGCTGCTCAACGCCCCCTACGGGGCCGGGATCGGCATGCGCCAGCTCACGGTGTCAACCGTCGGCCTCGTGCCGCAGATCCGCCGGCTGGCCGCCGAACGGCTGCAGCTGACCCTGGCGGTGTCGCTGCACGCGCCCAATGACGCCCTGCGCACGTCCCTGGTCCCGGTCAACCGCCGGTGGCCGGTCGCCGAACTCCTGGCGGCCAGCGCCGACTACGTGACGATGACACGGCGGCGGATTTCCTTCGAGTACGTCCTGATGGAAGGGGTCAACGACACGGCGGACCTGGGCGCAGCACTCGGCGAGCTCCTGGCATCCACCGCCGACGCGGGCGTCTCACCGGCGATGTATCACGTCAACCTCATTCCCTGGAATCCGGTGTACGGACTGCAGTACCGGCGCCCGCCGCGGCGGCGCGTCGACGCGTTCGCCGCCGCCGTCCGGCGCCGCGGGGTGGCGGTCACCGTACGGGTGGAGCGCGGCATCGAGATTGACGCGGCGTGCGGACAACTGCGCCGGACCCACGCGGACAGTCTGGCAACGAGCCATGGTTAGCGACCCTTCGACTCGCTACGCTCGCTCAGGACACTCGACTCGCAATGGGTCTCCATCCGCGGCCGTAGGCCACGAGCGAGCCGCATTAGCGGCGAGTCGAGTGGGGACGCCGGCGTGATTGCCACCGGGAAGGTCATCGCCCAGCAGTACGAGATCCTCCAGCGCATCGGCGACGGGGGGATGGCCTCGGTGTTCACCGCCCGCCGCCTCGCCGACGGGCAGATCATCGCCTTGAAGATCCTGCGTGAGCAGTACGCGGCGGATGCGGAATTTGTCGAGCGGTTCGAGCGCGAAGCCCGGGCGGTCAGCGCCCTGGCGCACCCGCACATGGTGCGTCTCATCGACAGCGGCCGTGACGGCAGCGTGCACTTCATCGCGATGGAGTACATTCCCGGCGTCAACCTCAAGCAGTTGATCCGCCGCCACGGGCCGGTGCCCGTCGCCGACGCCGTCGCGATCGCCGCGCAGGTCTGCGAGGTCCTGGGGTACGCCCACGCCCACGGCGTGATCCACCGTGACATCAAACCGCAGAACATCCTGCTGACGGACGACGGTGGGGTGAAGGTCACCGACTTCGGCATCGCCCGCGCCACGAGCGCGGCGACCATCACGCAGACCGGCACCGTGCTGGGGTCGGTCCAGTACCTGTCGCCGGAGCAGGCCAGCGGCGCCGAGGTGGGCACCGCCGCCGACATCTACGGCCTGGGGGTCGTGCTCTACGAGATGGTCACCGGACGGCTGCCGTTTGACGGCGACAGCGCGGTGGCCATTGCGATCAAGCACATCCACGAAGAGCCCGTCCCGCCCCAGCAGCTGGCGCCCTCGGTGCCGGACCGGGTGAATGGGATCATCCTCAAAGCCCTCGCCAAGTCCCCCCAGGGGCGGTATGCGAGCGCCGAGGAGATGCGGGAGGATCTGACCGGCGCCAACGACCGGTGGCGTCTCCCCGCGGCGGCCCAGATCGAGGACACGCCGGCGACGATGGTGCTCCGGCCGGCCGGCGGCGCCGCCCCGGCCGTCCGTCGAGCGATGCGCGTGTCGCCGTGGCTGGTGGCGCTGGCCCTCCTCGTCGTCATCGCCGGCGGGGGATGGGGCGGATGGCGGGCGTTCAGCAGTTACCTGAACGTGCCGGAAGTGATCGTCCCCTCGCTCGTCGGCAAACCGTACAGCGTCGCCGCCCGGCTCGCCGCCGAGGCCCGGCTGCGGGTGGAGCTCATCGAAGAGGCCTACAGTCCCACCGTCCCAGCCGGCGCCGTCGTCTCCCAGGACCAGCCGCCGGGCAAACAGGTGAAAGTCGGACGCGTCATCGGCGTCGTGGTCAGCCTCGGGCCGGAGATGATCGCCGTGCCGGACGTTCAACGGCGCTCGCTCGTCGAGGCGCGCGTGATGATCGATCAGGCGCGCCTGCGCATCGGCGAACTGCGCGAGACGTACAACGACGAGGTCAAAAGCGGGTTCATCATCTCCCAGGACCCGCAGCCCGGCGCGCGCATCATCCGTGGGCAGCCGGTGAACCTGCTGGTGAGCAAAGGCCGGCGGATTATTGAGATGCCGCAGTTGATTGGGCGGTCGCTCACCGAGGCGCGCCGCGTGCTGCAGGAACTGGGCATGACCCTGCGCGAGGTGACGACCGTGCCGACCTCGGACCTCGAACCCGGGATCGTCGTCGACCAAACCCCGCCGCCGCGGACGAAGATCACGCCCCAGGACGCCGTGAGTGTGCGCGTGAGCGTCCGGCCCGGCGAAGAGCAGACGCCGCCGCCATCTCCCGTCGTCACCGCCCGGCCGCAGGCGCCGTCGCCGGAGGGGGAAAAGGTCACCCGCGTCCAGCTGGTCGTCCCCGAGGGGAACGCCGAGCAGCAGGTCAAGATCGTGGTCATCGATGAACGCGGCGTGCGGATCGCCTTTGAGCGGACGTTGAGTCCGGGCAGCCGGGTGAACGAGACGATCCGGACACGCGGGTACACCATCATCCAGGTCTTCATCGACAACCGCCTGGTGCAGGAGATCCGGCCGTGACGCATGCCCCCACGCCGAGCGCCGCGAGTGGGTCAGGGGCCAGGGCCGTCCGCATCGCCGCGAGCATTCTCGCCGCGGACTTCTCCAAGCTGGGGGACGAGGTGACCGCGGCGGAGCGCGGCGGCGCCGACTGGATTCACGTGGACGTGATGGATGGACGGTTCGTCCCGGACATCACCATCGGGCCGGTCATCATCGAGGCGGTGCGCGCGGTGACAGGGCTGCCGATCGACGTGCACCTGATGGTTGTGGAACCCGAACGGCATCTCCGCGCCTGCGTGCGGAGCGGCGCCACCTCGCTGACCGTGCACGCGGAAGTTTCCCCCCACCTGGACCACGTGCTCCAGCAGATCAAGGACCTCGGTGCCCGTGCCGCGGTCGCGATCAACCCCTCGACGCCGGCGGACGTGCTGGCGCCGGTCCTCGGCAGTCTGGACATGGCGCTGGTGATGACCGTCAACCCCGGATATGCCGGGCAGGCGTTCATCGCATCGGCGCTGCCCAAGGTCCGGCAGATCCGCGGATGGATCGCCGAGCGCGGCCCATCGATCGATCTCCAGGTCGACGGCGGCATCAACGATGCCACGGCCCCCCGGGCCGTGGCTGCCGGTGCCGACGTCCTCGTCGCGGCGTCGGCGGTGTTCAAGGGCCATGGGGGGATCGAAGCCTCGATCGCCCGGCTGCGCCGGGCGGCGTCAGAGGTTACGGTCTGACCGTCGCGTTCGTCACGCATCCCGACTGCCTCCGCCACGACACGGGCTTCGGCCATCCTGAGCGGCCGGCCCGCCTGCGCGCCCTGCTCGAGGCTACAGACCGCGCCGATATCCCGCTCCTGCGCGTGACGGCCGAACCGGTATCAGACGAGATCCTCTATGCGGTGCATGCAGAGGAGTACGTCGCATCGGTGCGGGCCCTCGCCGCAGCGGGCGGCGGCCGGCTCGATCCGGATACGGTCGTGTCGGCGGCATCGTACGATGCCGCGCGGGCCGCGGCGGGGGCCGCCTCCGACGCCGTCGCGCGCGTGTTCGGCCACGATGTCCCCGCGGCGTTCGCCGCCGTGCGCCCGCCCGGACACCATGCCCTGCGATCGCACGGCATGGGGTTCTGTCTGTTCAACAACGTCGCCTGCGCGGCGGTCGCGGCCCGGCTGCGCCACGGAGCGGAACGGATTCTGATCCTCGACTGGGACCTCCATCACGGCAACGGCACGCAGGACATCTTCTACCGGGACGGATCGGTGCTCTTCGTCTCGGTACATCAAGAGCACTGGTATCCCGGCACGGGCTCGTGGGATGAAGTGGGTTCCGGCGCCGGGGAGGGGTTCACCGTGAACATTCCGCTCCCCGCGGGCACCGGCGACGAGGGGTACCGGCGCGTCTTCGAAGAGGTGATCGTGCCGCTCGGGCGGGCCTTCCGTTCCGACCTGATGTTGGTGTCCGCGGGCTACGATGCCCACGCCGGCGACCCACTGGGCGGTATGCTGGTCAGCACGGCGGGCTTTGGGACCTTGACGCGGCTCGCCCGCGAGGCGGCGGGCGGGTCCACCCGGATGGTCGCCGTGCTGGAGGGAGGCTATCAGCTCTCACACCTCTCCGACAGCGTCCTGGCGACGCTGTCCGTCCTGGGTGGAGGCGCCGGTCCTACCGGACTGCCGCAGGGACCGGAGGAAGTCGGGCACCGGGCGATCGCTGACCGCATCAGACAGGTGCGTGGAGTGGTCCGGAACTATTGGAACATCTGACCGGAAACCGGAAGCCGGGAACCGGAAACAAGAAACGGAAAACGGAGCCGGAGAAATGGGAACGGTCGAGAGCGAGAGCAGGTAGATGAAGAGAGATGCGGAGGGCCGCATGATGCGCACTCCACAACACGTTCGGACGGCGCTGCTGGCGGAGGGCAGGAACCCCTCACACAGCAGCGAAGGTGAAGTCTGATCCCATGATCGAGAACAATCAGTCCGAGCAATCCAGAGACGACCGCGTCGACCTGGGGGCCGTCGCCCCGCTGGCCGAGCGTCAGATCATTCAAGGCACGGTCGTACGTGTCGACAACGAGGGCGTGCTCGTCGACGTCGGCGCCAAGTCGGAGGGGATCGTCCCCCTCAGCGAACTCTCGCGCCAGGGTGCCCAGTCCGCGCCGGTCAACGTCGGCGACCGCATCGATGTGATGGTCATGCGGGTGGAGGGAGAAGAGGGCACGATTGTTCTGTCCAAGCGCCGCGCGGATTTCGAAGCCGCCTGGCGCCGCGTGGCCGACGCGAAGGACACCGGCAAGGTCCTCCACGCGATGGTCGTCGACAAAGTGAAAGGCGGGCTGGTGGTCGACCTCGGCATCCGCGGATTCGTGCCCGGGTCGCAGGTAGAGATCATGCTCGCGAAGGGCCGGCGCTTTGAGTGGTTCGTCGGCCAGTCGATCCCATTGAAAGTCATCGAGGTCGACCGGCCCAAGGGGCGGGTGATCCTCTCCCATAAGCAGGCCATCGACGAGGAACGGAAGTCCAAGCGCGCCACGGTCCTGCAGACCCTGGAGGAAGGGGAGATCGTCGAGGGGACGGTGAAACGCCTGACCGATTTCGGCGCGTTTATCGACCTCGGCGGCGTCGACGGGCTGCTGCCGATCAGCGAGATGTCCTGGACGTACATCAAGCACCCGTCGGAAGTGCTGCGCCGGAACCAGCGGCTGCGCCTGCTCGTCCTGCGGATGGACCGAGAGGCCGCTCGCATCTCGCTGGGCCTCAAGCAGATCCTCGACGATCCCTGGCAGCAGGCCGCCGAGCGCTACCATGCCGGGGATCTCATCCGCGGCAAGGTCGTGCGGACGGTCCCCTCGGGGGCATTCGTGCGGCTGGGCGACCTCGATGCGTTCGTGCCGATCGCCGAGTTCTCCGAGAAGCGCATCGGCAAGATCGACGACGCGACCAAGGTCGGCGAGACGATCGACGCGGTCGTCACCGACGTGCGGCCGGACGAACGACGGATGCTCCTCTCGGTCAAGAAAGTGGAGCGTGACCGGGAGCGCAAACGCGTCAAAGACTTCATGAAGACCCAGGATGAGGAAGGGCGGGTCACGATCGGCGACATCGCCGGCGAGTTGCTCCGACAGGTAATGGAGCCCGAGGGCGACGCGGCTCCGACTCCGGCGGAGGGTGACGGGACCGAGAAGAAGGAAGGGGAGGTCCCCTCAGGGTCGTAGCGGCTGGCAAGTCCTACCGCAGTGTCGAAGCCCCGGAGATGCCGGGGCTTTCCTGTTGGTTCGTTACAAGAAGGAACTAGGATACTTGCACGCCGGCGGCCGGGTGGAGGTGACGACCGGAAGCTAGCGGGGGAGGACAGGATGTTGGACTGGGGATTGTTGATTCTGCGGGTAGGATTGGGCGTCATCTTTCCTTTTCATGCCTGGCTCAAGCTCAATCCCAGCGGACCGTCGAAGGGTCCCGCCGGCTTCATTGGGTTTTTGAAGCAGCAAGGTGTGCCTCTTCCCGGCTTGCTCGGTTGGGTTGTCATGCTTCTGGAGAGCGCGGGCGCCGCGCTGCTCATCCTGGGCCTGGGTACCCGGATCGTGGCACTCGGGCTGGCCATTGATATGCTGGTGGCAACGCTGCTGGTCAAGCGGCGAATCATGAAGGCCCGCTTCATGGAGCCGACCGGCACAGGGTGGGAGTTCGAATTCGCGCTGATGATCGCCTCACTCACACTCGTCTTCACGGGTGCGGGCCGCATCGCGTTGGACAGGGTCTTCGGGCTATGAACCACAACGCGCACCGGTGCGAGTTGCAGAATGACTCAGTTGGGCTACCGAACAGAACTCGTGCCGGCACGAGTTGAAATTGACCCATCTAGGCTACGAACGGGTCTGACCCCTTCAAATTGGTGGCCGCCCTCCAATCTGCGCTCGTGGCCGCCCCACTCGCCCGCCGCTGAATTTGACCATCTGGGCTACGCATGCCATAGTCCGAATTCGTTTCAAAACGAAATTGTGAAGGGGTCTGACCCCTTTACTGTGACCTCTTTACTCAGAGTGACCTGATCGAACGCCGTCGACCGGCAAACGCGGATTAGTGTAGAATGAGTGGGCACGTCGGGGAGTAGCGCAGCTTGGTTAGCGCGCAGCGTTCGGGACGCTGAGGCCGGGGGTTCAAATCCCCCCTCCCCGACCAGAGCAGAAAGGCGCCGTACGGCGCCTTTTGTGTTTTTCCAGCAACGGAGGGGTTGCGTCCAGCGCAGCGGAATCCGACTGCAATGGCCGCAGGCACGCCAATCAAGGAAGTCAAGCACACCCTGGCCGGTGAGCAGCAGGAGTTCGTCTGCCGGCTGCTGGAGCGCTCGGCCAACCGGGCGGTCCTGCTGTATCCGATCACGCAGGGCCGGCGGATCGCCGACGTCCTGATTCCCGACAACAGCCGGACCTACGCCTACTACTGGACGGACCGTCCCTACAACGTCTACCACTGGGTCGACGAAGACGGCCGGACCATCGCGTACTACATCAACCTCGCCGCCGGCGTTACGTTCCGCCAGGACGCGGTGGAGTGGAACGACCTGGCCGTCGATCTGCTCATCACGCCGGACGGGGCCATCCGGATCCTCGACGAGGCGGATGCCGCCGCGGCATCCGGCGATGTCCAGACCCGGATCGCAGCCGCGCGGGCGCAGGCGCTGGCGGACAAGCCGGCGCTGCTGGCAGAAGTCGCGGCCAGCACAGAACGCCTGCGCAAGATCCCACCGGAGCCCCAGGCCGGCTAGTGCCGTACCAACTTGATAGCTAGACCTATCTTCCGAGCGATTCAGAAGGATTCTAAGAGGAGCCCATGTTGCGAATCAAGTTGGTTCGGCACTAGAGGAATCACCGGGGGCCTCGCGAACCGCTAATAAAGCTTTCGCCCGACCGCAGCACGGGCCGGACACTTCGTCGCACCACGACACGCACCGGGGCGAAGCCGTGAAAGATCTTCGGGATTGGTATCGGTATCTGGAAGTCATCGCCAGGGATCCTGCTCTCGACTCCCCGGCGCCTCCTCCTTCGCCACGCGCGTCTAGGTCGATAGGTGTGGCCGATCGCGCCGCTGCGCCGGCCCCCGCCGCGCCGCCGCCGCGGACCCGATCCGGCAGAAGGCTCCGGCCGGTCCCCACGCAAGAAGCGCTGCCGATGGCACTCGGCGGCGCAGCCGCCCCGCGCAAGAAAGGCGGCCGCCGGCCGCTCACGGAAACCCGGGAAGAAATCATCCGCCGGCTCCTGGACCCCGTCCTGACCCTGCACGACGCGGCCGCGATCCTCAATCTCAGCAAGGCCACGGTCCGGCGGTACACCGAGCAGGGCAAGCTGGCCTGCCAGCGCACAGCCGGAGGCCAGCGCCGCTTCCGGTTGTCGGATGTGATGACCCTGCTGGAAATGGCGGCTGCTCCCTCTCCGCCGTCGACTCCGTCTGCTCGGCCTCTGCGGTCTAGGAAGGCGTCCGGGAGCAGGAATTGAGTCATGCGCAGGGCCATGAATGAGGCACTCGGAAGAGTCTGTGCAGACGGAGTCGACTGTGTAGACACCCGTGCGTATTGGAATGTTCACCGACTCCTACCTGCCGCGGGTGAGCGGGGTCGTGCACTCGCTGGAAGCGCTGGCGCGGGGGCTGCGGGCGAAGGGCCACGATGTCCTGATCGTCGCTCCGGCGTACCGCGGCTATCGGGATACCGACGGCGACGTCCTCCGCTTCCCGTCGTTCCGCCCGCTGCGCGGCGAGAACTTCCCGCTCGCGGTGCCGTTTTCGCGGAGCGCCCGGCAGCGGTTGGAACAGATTCCGCTGGACCTCGTGCACACGCACACGCCGTTCGTGCTCGGCAGCGTGGCCGCCGGGGAGGCGCGCCGGCGCCGCGTCCCGCTGGTGTTCACGCACCATACGCTCTACGAGGAGTACGTCCACTACGCGGCGTGGATCCCTGCGGTGGTGAGCCGGCGGGCGGTGCGCGCGTACGTCCGGCGGTTTGTCAACCGGACCGCCTGCACGATCGCGCCGTCGCATGCGGTGGCCGCCTACCTGCGCGGCCGGGGGGTGACCGCGCGGATCGAGGTCGTGCCCACGGGCACCATCGAACTATCGGAGTTCGCGGACCTTGCGCCGGATTGGGTCCGGCCGGCCTACGGGGTCCCGGCGGACCGGCCGCTGCTGGTGACCGCGTCGAGGCTGGGCAAGGAGAAGAGCGTCGGGCTGCTGCTGGAGGCGTTTGCGCGGATCCCGGCGCGCTACCAGGCCACATTGCTGATCGTCGGAGGGGGCCCGGCGATCGATGATCTGCAGACCCTCACCGGCCGGCTGGGCCTCGGCCGCCGGACCGTGTTCGCCGGTCTGCAGCCGCACCGGCGGGCGCTGGAGTGCATTGCGGCCGGAGACATCTTCCTGTTCGCGTCGCAGACGGAGACGCAGGGACTGGCGGTGATCGAGGCGATGGCCGCCGGCGTCCCGGTCGTAGCGGTCGATGCCGGCGGCGTGTCCGATGCCGTCACCGACGGGGTGACGGGATTCCTGACCGGGCCATCGGCCGCGGAGCTGGCGGACCGGACGCGGCTGCTGCTGGACGACCCTCCGCGGCGCCGTCAGTTCGGTGGCGCCGGCCGGGCGGCCGCGCAGAGGTTCTCGCTCGACCAGGTCACAGATGTGATGATCCACATGTACGATTCGGTGCTGGCAGGAGGACACGGACCGTGTATTTGAAACGCCTGGAGCTCCACGGTTTCAAAACGTTTGCCGACCGGACGGAGCTCGAGTTCACACCGGGCATCACCGCCATCGTCGGGCCCAACGGCAGCGGGAAGAGTAACGTGTTCGACGCCATCCGCTGGGCGCTGGGGGAAACGGCATTCCGCAGCCTCCGCGGCGGGCGGCTCGACGACTTCATCTTTGCCGGCAGCACGACCCGCCGGTCAATGGGGATGGCGGAAGTCACCCTCACGATCAACAACGATTCCGGCGTGCTGCCGCTGGACTATGCCGAAGTCTCGGTGAGCCGGCGCGCGAACCGCGGCGGGGAGGGCGAGTATTTCCTCAACAACACCGTCAGCCGACTGCGCGACATCCAGATGCTCTTTTTGGGCACCGGACTGGGCGGACGCTCGTACTCGCTGATCGGGCAGGGCCAGGTCGACGCGGTGCTCAACGCGGGCCCGGAGGACCGGCGGGCGTGGCTGGAAGAGGCCGCCGGACTCGCCCGGTTCAAACGACGCCGCCGGGAGGCCGAGCGGCGGTTGCAGCATGCCGCCGACAACCTCGTGCGGGTTGCCGACGTGCTGGCGGAACTGCGGTCGCAGCGCGACCAGCTGCGCGAGCAGGCGGAAGCGGCCCGGATGTACCAGGCCTACACGACCGAGTCGCGCGAGCTGGAACTGGGTCTGCAGGTGGACGATGCCCGCCGCACGGTCGCGACCCTCAAGCGCATTTCCGCGCAGACACAGTCCGTTCAGGAACGGCTGGCGACTCTGGCCGCGTCGGGCCGCGACGTCGGCCGGCAGATCGACGAAAGGCGCGCGCGCGCCGCCGAGGCCGCGCACGGCTACGAGCAGGCACAGCGCACGCTGCTCCAAGTCGTCGAGGACCTCGGCGCCAAGGAGTCCTCGCTGCAGATTCTCCAGGAGCGCGTGCGCAGCAATGCCGCCCAGCGCGAGCGGGTGATGGCCGATACCGAACAGCTGGACGCGCGGATCCGGCAGGTCGAAGCGCAGACCGCCGCGCTGCAGCGACAGGCCGAGGAGATGCGCGTCCGCCGCGACGAACTGCTGGAGCGGCTGCGGACGGCGGAAGAGACGCATGACCAGCTGCTCGCGGCCCAGCAGACCCTCGAAGACGAACTCGCCGGAGGCCGCGCCCAGGCCGCCGACCTGGCCGCCGCGCGGTCCCGGGCGGGCCACGATCTGGCGCGCCTGGAGGCGAAGATGGCCGCCCTCGACGAGCAGGCGGCCGACCTGCACACCCGGGAGGCCGCCGCCGGGGCGGAGGCCGAGGTCCTCACGGCCCAGGTCGTGGCGCTGGACGCCACGCTGGCGTCCCTCCAGGGCGAACGAGACGACGCCGCCCAGCGCCGCGCCGCCGCCACGGTGCAGACCGACACACTGCGCGCCCGCGCCGCCGCCGTCGACGAGGCCCTCAGGCAGGCCGCGGGGGAGCACCAGGTGGCATCGTCGACCTATGCGCTGCTGGAAGAGATGCAGCGGCAGTGGGCCGGCTATGACCAGGGTGTGCGCGAGATCCTGCTGGCGAAGCAGGATCATCCCGACCGGTTCGCCGGGATCCACTATCCGGTGGCCGAGTTGCTCGAGGTGGCGGCGCCGCACCGCGTCGCGATCGAGGCCGCGCTCGGACGGCGGCTGTTCTCTCTGGTCGCCGCGACCGTGGACGACGTCAAGCAATCCGTGGCCTACCTGCGCGGGAACGGGAACGGCGATGCGACGTTTCTGCCGGCCGATCTCCTTGAGGTCAACGGGAAAGTGCCGCTGCCGGTGTCTGCGTGGGTCGTCGGGCGCGCATCGGACCTGGTGCGCTGCACGAATGGGACTCCCGAGGTCATCGAGGCTCTCTTGGGCGACGTGACCGTCGTCACGTCGCTCGACGCCGCGGTCGAGCTGCGGAGGCAGGGGCACCGGGGCCGCCTGGTGACCGTGGACGGAGAACTCCTGTCGGCAGACGGCGTCATCAGCGTGCGCGGGCGCGCCAACGGCACGGCCACCACGTTGGGCCGCGCGGAACAGATTGCTGCGCTGCGCGACACGCAAGAGACGCTGGCCCGCCGGATCGGCGACCTGACGGCGCAGCGCGATGAGATCTCCTCGGCGCTCGCCGCGGCGCAGCGGACACTGGTCGACGCCGACGCGACGTGGGAACGTGCCGGGGCCGCGCAGACCGAGGGCCAGCGGTCGTGGTCGGTCGCCCAGGCGGATGCCGCCCGAGTCGCCGGTGAGCAGCGGGAGCTGGCGGAGACGATGGAGCACCTGGCCGCCGAGCGGAATGACCTGCTGGCCCACATCGCCCGTCTGGGGGCGGATCAGGACCAGGTGACCCGAGCGCTGGCCGAGCATGAGCAGGCCGTGACGATCCGCGAGCTCGAGTTGAAGTCGGCCGCGGGTCGGATCGCCGATGCCGCCGCCGCGCTCACCGACTCACGGGTGCAGCTCGCCGAACTGTCCGGGACGCTGGACGGGATGACCGACCGGATCGAGGAGCACACCCGGCAGTTCGCAGATCTGGTGGCGCGGCGCAACCAGCTGCAGGGTGAAGTGGCCGTGCTGGACGGGGAGTATCACCTGCTCGACCACTCGCTGGCCGAAGTCCGGCAGGCGCACGAGGCTCTCGCGGCGCTGCAACACGCGACCCGCGAACGCATCGATGCGCTGGACACCGAGCGGACGACGCTGCAGCAGCAGATGATGGAACTGGAAGCGACATGGCGCGAGACGCAAGACGCACTGCACGAGGTCGAGGAGCAGGCGCACCGCCTGGAAGTCCGGCAGGCCCAGGTGGAGACCGAGCTGACGGCCGCGCAGCGGCGCATCGGCGAGGAGTTTGGGGCCGACTGGGACGCCGTCCGGGACGTCCGCCTGCCCGCCAGCCGCGATGAGGCGCTGGGGCGGATCCAGTCGCTCCGGGGTCTGATCGCCGCGCTGGGGGCGGTGAACCTGCGCGCACTGGATGAGCACGAGATCGTGACCGCCCGCGTCGACACGCTGGAGGCCCAGGCGGCGGACCTGGACCGGGCGCGCGGTGCGCTGAGCGCGTTGATCCGGCAGCTCGACGGCGTCCTGCGTGTCCGCTTCGCCCAGACGTTTGCCACCGTGAACGATGAGTTCAACCGCCTCTTCATGCGGTTGTTCGATGGCGGCCGGGCCCAGCTGGAACTCGTGGAGCCGGATCCGCCCGCATCCGGCCAGGCCGGGGCCACGGCCGAGCCCGGGATTGAGATCACCGCGCAACTGCCCGGAAAGAAGACCCGGGCGCTGTCCGCGCTGTCCGGGGGCGAGCGCGTACTGGTGGCGCTGTCGCTGATCTTTGCGATGCTGCGGGTCCATCCGAGCCCGTTTGCGATCTTTGACGAGGTCGAAGCCGCGCTGGACGACACGAACACGAAGAAGTTCACGACGCTGCTGCGCGAACTCGCGGAGCAGACGCAGATCATCATCATCACCCACAACAAAGGGACGATGGAGGCCGCCGACGTCCTCTACGGCGTGACGATGGAAACGCCCGGGGTCTCGAAGATCATCTCGATGCGCCTCGCGCCGGGCGCAGCGGCGCGCGAACCCGCTCCCGCACTCACCGGGTAGCCTGGTCGCCCGGCCGTTCCCCCATGACCTCTTGGGTCGATCGGCTCAAAGCGAGCCTGGGCAAGACGCGCGACGTGCTGACCGCGCGCCTGGAGGATGCCTTCGGGCTGTCCTCCGACCCGGAATTCTACAACGCGCTTGAAGAGGCGCTGCTCGGCGGGGACGTCGGGGTGCCGACCGCCGAGCGCATCGTGACGATGATGCGCCGGCGCCCGAGCCGCGACGCCCAGTCCCGCCGTAGGGTGTTCCGGGAGATTGTCGGCGAGGTGCTGGCCCCACCGGCCCCGCTCGTCTTAGACCCGCCGCCCGCCGCGGTCCTGATCCTCGGCGTGAACGGGTCCGGCAAGACGACCACGATCGGGAAGCTGGCCCACCGCCTGCGGGCGGACGGCCGATCCGTCCTCCTGGCCGCCGCGGATACGTTCCGCGCCGCGGCGATCGACCAGCTGCAGATCTGGGGCCGGCGCACCGGCTGCGAGGTCGTCACGCACGCGCCCGGCGCGGATCCGGCGGCCGTGGTGTTTGACGCGATCGCGGCGACGAAAGCACGGGGGATCGACGTGTTGATTGCGGACACGGCCGGCCGACTCCACACCAAGGTCAATCTCCTCGAGGAGCTCAAGAAGATCAACCGGGTCATCGGCCGCGAGATGGCCGGGGCGCCGATCGAGCGGCTGCTCGTGCTCGACGCCTCGACCGGCCAGAACGCCATCGCCCAGGCCAAGATCTTCCACGACGCGGTCGACCTGACCGGGATCGTCTTGGCCAAACTCGACGGCTCGGCCCGGGGCGGGGCGGTGCTGGCGATTGCGACCGAACTGCAGATCCCGGTGAAACTCGTCGGCACCGGTGAAGGCCTCGACGACCTGCAGCCGTTTGACCCCCAGGCATTTGCCGACGCGCTGTTGACTGTCAAGTAAATCTCCTTTACAGTAAGCCTGCCATGGACACCCTCTTTCGAGAACGCTTCCGCGTCATCGCGCTCTATGACGCGTATGGTCAGATGCTCACGGTCCACCAGCGCATGCTGCTGCGTCTGTACTACCTCCGCGACCTCTCCTTGGGAGAGATCGCCGAGCGGCTGGAGGTCTCACGGCAGGCCATTTACGACAGTGTGCGCCGGTCGGTCGATGAGTTGGAACGTCTGGAGCATTCGCTGCACGCGCTGGAGCGAAGGCGGATCATCACCGAACGGACGGCGGCGCTGGAGGGCACGATCAAGGCCCTGAACGGGAAGGTGGATCAGAAGACACTGGACCACCTGCTCGACCACGTCGCGGCCATCCGGAAAACTGCGTCCTGATGCAGCACTATTTTTCGAAGCAGCCCGAGGCGCCGTCCCGCCGGCGGGTCATCCACGCGACCCTCCGGGGACGCGAGTGGACCTTCCGGACCGATCGCGGAGTCTTCTCGCCGGCCGGGGTGGATGCCGGCTCACGGTTGCTGGTGGAGACGATGACGTTGGAACCATCCGACGCCGTCTTGGATCTCGGATGCGGGTACGGTGTGTTGGGCCTCGTCGCGGCGACACTGGTCCAGTCCGGCCGCGTGGCGATGGTGGACGTGAACGAGCGGGCGGTCGAGCTGGCGAAGGAGAACGCGGCGCTGGCCGGATTGACCAACGCGGACGTGCTGCGCGGTGACGGCATCGAGCCCGTCCGCGGCCGGCAGTTCGACGTCATCGTCACCAACCCGCCAATTCGGGCGGGGAAAGCGCAGCTGCACCGGCTGTTCCGCGAGGCGTATGGAGTGCTGCGTCCCGGCGGCCGGCTGTACTTCGTCGCCCGGACGGCCCACGGCGCCCGCACGCTCGCGCGGGACGCCGCGGCGATCTTCGATGAGGTGCGCGAGATGGAACGCGGGGGCGGATACCGGGTCTATCAGGCGACGAAAGGCCACCCCGGAGGCACGCACGATGTTTGAAGCACTGCAGGACCGGCTCCAGAAGATCGTGGCCTCGCTGACCGGCCGCGGCGCGCTGAGTGAGGCCGACGTGGACGCGACGCTGCGCGAGGTGCGGCTGGCCCTGCTGGAGGCCGATGTCAACTTCAAAGTCGCCAGGACGTTCGTCGACCGCGTGCGGGCCCAGGCCGTCGGACAGGACGTCCTCCAGCATTTCTCGCCGGGCCAGCAGGTCGTCAAGGTCGTGCACGACGAACTGGTCCGTCTCCTCGGCGGGTCGTCGAAGGACCTGCGCTTTGCCGACCGCCCGCCGACCGTGGTCATGCTGGTCGGCGTCCACGGAGCGGGCAAGACCACCACGGCGGCGAAACTGGCGCGGCTCCTGCAGCGGCGTGGGCGGCACCCCCTGCTGGTGGCGACCGACCTTCGCCGCCCCGCCGCGGTGACGCAGCTGCAGGTCGTCGGAAAGGACGCCGGCGTGAACGTGTTCGCGGATCCGGCCGCATCCGATCCGATCAGCGTCGCCGCGGCCGCGATCGAGCACGCCGGGCGGGGGGGACACGATGTCGTTATCATCGACGGCGCGGGCCGCCAGCACGTGGACGACGCGCTGATGGCCGAGCTCACGCAGATGCGGGAGGCGATCCACCCGCACAACGTCCTGCTCGTCGTCGATGCGATGACCGGCCAGGACGCCGTCGCGATGGCGGAACACTTTCAGGCCGCGCTGGGACTGGACGGGGTCGTCGTCACCAAACTCGACGGCGACGCGCGAGGCGGCGCCGTGCTGTCGATCGTCGAGGTGACCCAGACGCCGGTGCTGTTCGTCGGTACGGGAGAGAAGCTCGACGGGCTCCAGCCGTTCCATCCCGACCGGATGGCCTCGCGGATCCTGGGGATGGGCGACGTGCTCACGCTGATCGAACGCGCGCAGGACGCCGTCGATGCCGACGCCGCCGCGGCCATGGAGCGCAAACTGCGCAGGGCGGAGTTCAGCTTCGAAGACTTCCGCGAGCAGCTGCGCCAGGTCAAGAAGATGGGTCCGCTGGACTCGCTCCTGGAGATGCTGCCGGGGTTGGGCGGACGGGCGCGTGGGCTGGCCGGCACCGTCGACGAGAAGTCTCTGCGCCAGGTCGAGGCGATGATCGATTCGATGACGCCGGACGAGCGGCGGCATCCGCACATGATCGACGGCAGCCGCCGGCGGCGGATCGCCCGCGGCAGCGGGACGACGATTCAGGATGTCAACCGCCTCCTCCGCCAGTTCGAGGAGGCGCGGAAGCTGTTCAGACGCGTCGCAGAGATGCAGAAGGGGAAGCGGGGGAAGATCCAGTTTCCGCTGCAGTAGGCTGGTCACGAGGGAGGTAGGGGCATGGTGAAGATTCGTTTGATGAGGATGGGCGGGAAGCATCGCCCGCTCTACCGGCTGGTGGTCGCCGATTCCCGGTCGCCGCGAAGCGGCCGCTACATCGAGATCATCGGGCATTACAATCCGACGACCGATCCGTCGACGATCAAGATCGACGAGGCTAAGGCGCTGTCGTGGCTGCGCAAGGGGGCCAGGCCCAGCGATGCGGCGCGGGTGCTGCTCGATCGATCCGGCGTCCTGGCCAAAGCCACGACGGCCGAACAGCCCGCGGCGAAAGCCTGACCGCGGGGCAGGAGACCGCGATGGACCACTCAGCGCTGCGCGAGCTGGTCGAGTTCATCACGAAGGCCATCGTCGACGACCCCGGAGCCGTCTCAGTGACCCTGCTGGACGGCGAGCACGGGGTGGTGATCGAAGTCCGGGTCGCCCCCGACGATGTGGGCAAGGTGATCGGCCGGCAGGGCCGCATCGCCCGCGCGATCCGCTCGGTCGTCAAGGCCGCCGCGATCCGCGCCGGGACGCGCGCCATGGTCGAGATCGTGCAGTGAGTCCGCAGGAGGGGTAGCGCATGGGGATCACCGTCAACCGGCCGATCGTCATCAAGGCGATCGTCACCGAAAGCTTCAAGCGGCTGTACGTGCAGGACCTCGAGGATGCGATCAAGCGCGTCGAGGCGCTCGTCGAACAGATCGACACCCAGATCCGCCGCAGCGAACTGGAGCGGCAGGTCACGCCGCAGGCGCGGGCGGTGCGGCAGCAGCTGGAACTGGAGCGATCGCGTCAGGAAGCCACCCGCGCCGAACTCACGATGCGGCTGCGCGAGGCGGAGCAGCTCGCGCTGAATTCGGAGTTCACGCAGGGGACGGTCGAAGGCACGGTCGAGGTCGATGTCGGCGACAACCTGTTCGACCGGATCGGGCGGACCGAAATCATCGTGAAGGACGGCATCATTCTCGAAGTCCGGGAAGCCCAATCGTAACATCGTGAAGCCGGCATACGTTGTCGTCGGACGGATTGTGAAAACGCACGGCGTGCGGGGAGGCTTCCGCGTGGCGCCGGACACGGACTATCCTGAACGGCTGCTGACCCTGCGCACGGCGGTGCTCCTCCACGGCGAGCGCGCCCGGCCCGTGGAACTCGACGAGGTCCGGCCGCTGGGGAATGACGTGCTGGTGCACGCGCGGGAGATCGACTCGCCTGAGGAGGCCGCCGCCTGGCGCGGGGGGCTGCTGGCCGTGCCGACCGCCGACGCGGTCCGCCTGCCGCCCGGTCACCACTTCGTGTTCGACGTGCTGGGGATGTCGGTGCGCACCGAAGCCGGCACGGTGCTGGGCCAGGTCGAGGAAGTGCTGCGCACGGGCAGCAACGATGTGTACGTCGTCCGCGGACACGATCATGAGGTGCTCCTCCCGGCGATCGACTCGGTCATCGTGCGGGTCGATGTGGCCGCCCGCACGATGGTGGTGCAGCCGCTGCCGGGCATGCTGAACGAGGAGGGCTGATGCGGATCGACATCGTCACCATCTTCCCGGACGCGTTTGCCCCGCTGCGGACGAGCATGCTGGCCCGCGCCCAGGAGCGCGGGCTGCTGACGATCACGGTGTGGGATCTCCGCGACTTCGCCACCGACCGTCATCGCCAGGTCGACGATGACCCCTACGGCGGCGGCCCCGGGATGGTCATGAAGCCCGAGCCGTTCTTCCTCGCGGTGGACGCGATTCATCCGGCGGAGGCGTCCGCGGCGCGCATCGTGTTGATGTCCCCGCAGGGCGAGCAGCTCACCCAGCTCGTCGCGCAGGACCTCGCCGCCGCCGGGCACCTGATCGTGCTGTGCGGACACTACGAGGGGATCGACGAGCGCGTGCGGGAGGGTCTCGGGGCGGAGGAGATCTCAATCGGAGACTACGTCCTCACCGGGGGAGAGCTCCCGGCGATGGTCCTCGTCGACGCCGTCGCCCGCCTGGTGCCGGGGGTGGTCGGTGACGCCGCGTCCGTAGCGGTCGATTCGTTCGCCGACGGGTTGCTCGACTACCCGCAGTACACGCGGCCGCCTGAATTCCGGGGCATGAAGGTGCCGGACGTCCTGCTGTCGGGCAATCACGAGGCGATTCGCCGGTGGCGGCGCGCCCAGCGGCTGCACCGCACGCTGCTGCGGCGTCCGGATCTGCTCAAGGCCGAGGCGCTGTCGGAGGAAGACCGCCGGGTCCTGGAGGCGCTGGATTTGGAACCCCCAGATGATGAGATCCCCGAAATCACGTGAAACTCAGCAGCAAGAAATGTGCCATAGTGCTACAATGTGAGGCCGTGCGGAGGTGCGGGGATGGAGAAAGTCGCCGCCGTTGAGCGGGAGCAACTGAAAAGCAACGTGCCGGCGTTCGGGCCCGGCGACACGGTGCGGGTGCACCTGAAGATCGTCGAAGGCGGGCGCGAGCGCATCCAGGCGTTTGAGGGGATCGTGATCGCCCGCAAGGGCGGCGGGCTGCGGGAGACGTTCACCGTCAGGCGGATCAGCCATGGCGTGGGCGTGGAGCGCATCTTCCTGCTCCACTCTCCCCGTATCGAGCGCATCGATCTGGTCCGCAAGGGGCGCGTCCGCCAGGCCAAACTGTACTATCTGCGGGGCAAGATCGGTCGCGAGGCCCGCGTCAAGGAAATGCGCTGAACAACGACGATTTCTGAGATGCGCCTGGAGTTTCTGGACCGCATTCCCCTGTCCGTTCCCAGCCTCATCCTCATCCTCGGGGGCGTGCTGCTGGTCCTCCGGCTGGTCGTCAAGCGCGTGTACGCGCTTCCCCACACCTGGCGGACCTCGATCGTGGAGACGCTCGACGCGAGCATTTTCGCGGCGGTCCTGTCGCTGGTCATCATCACGTTTGTCGTCCAGGCGTTCTACATTCCGTCCGGGTCGATGGAACCAACGCTGCAGGTCGGCGACCGGATCCTGGTCAGCAAACTCTCCTACCGGGTCGGCGCCGTCCGCCGGGGCGACGTCATCGTGTTTCACTACCCCCTGAATCCAGGCAAGGACTTCGTCAAGCGCGTGGTGGGATTGGGCGGAGAACGGGTCGAACTCAAGGACGGGGTGGTCCTCATCAACGGCCGCCCGATCAGCGAGCTGTACCCGACGGCGCTGGCCGGCGGAGACCGCTCGTGCACGAGCAACTACGGCCCGCAGGCGGTGCCGGCCGCCAACCTCTTCGTGCTGGGCGACAACCGGTGCAACAGCGAGGACAGCCGGTTCTTTGGGTACGTGCCGGTGGTCAACGTCGTCGGCAAGGCGTCGTTCATCTACTGGCCGGTCTCGCGCCTGGGGTTCGTGCACTAGGACGCGATCATGGCCGTTCCGCTCCGCCCGCGTGACATCCGCGCCATGGCGATCTCCGTGTTGGCGGCCTGGCTCCGTTCCGCTGCTGAGATCGAACCGCGCCTGCTCACTGCCCTGGCGCGGGACCGGCGGCGGGGCGTCCGCGCGTTGGTGCGGCAGTGGCGGTCGCGGCGGCGCCGCGTCCTCACAGAAGACATCCGTCTGGACGGCCTGGGGGCGCTCGAGCGTGAATACCGGGCGCTGGGCTATGATCTTATCGCGGGCGTCGACGAAGCCGGCGTCGCACCGCTGGCCGGACCGGTCGTCGCCGCCGCGGTGATCCTGCCGGCCGGCATCCGCTTCAGGCGGCTCAACGATTCAAAGCAGCTGCCGGCGGACGAGCGTGAGCGCCTCTTTGACGAGATCCACTCACGCGCGGAGGCGGTCCACGTGGGCCTCGCCACGGTCGAGGAGATCGACCGGCTCAACGTCCTCCAGGCGACGCGGCTGGCCCACCGGCGGGCGATCGAGGGGTTGGCCGTGCGCCCGCACCTCGTCCTCATCGACGGGCGCTTCCCCGCCGACGCGCCCGTCGTGCAGATGCCGGTCGTCGATGGGGACGCCACGTGCGCGGCGATCGCGGCGGCATCGATCATCGCGAAAGTGACACGGGACCGGCTGATGCTCGACCTCGCCCAGATCTACCCGGACTACGGCTTTGCGCGGCACAAAGGGTACGGCACGCGGACGCATCGGGAGGCGATCCGGCGGCTGGGCATCACCCCGATCCACCGGCGGTCGTTCCTGGGGATCCAGGGCGAGCAGATCCTGCTCAATCGCTAAGCCCGGCTCACCACGACGCGCAGGCGTCCATCCACCAGCGGCGTAAACCGCGTCACCAACCCCTCAAAGGGCAAAAACGTCTCCTTCTTGTTGTTCACGGCGGCGCGAAACGCCAGCATGCCCTTGGTCGCTCCAAAAACCGAGCCCAGCGCATCTTGAAGGAAGAAACTCACCTGGACGCCCCGATTCATGTTGAACGGGAGGTACATCGCCTGCTGTTCGATCATCCCCGCGGCCACAATCAAGTCGACGACGATCGCGCCGTCCTCCGAGACGTACCGGTGGAGGACCCGGCCGGCCAGCGCTCCGGTCAGGGCCGTTTGGGATTGGGGCACCAGGCGCAGTTGCTGGACGAGCGGCCGGCTCATGAACCCACTCACCGGGTCGCCGATCCTTGCCGCGGCCGGGGTGGCGGCCAGCAGGATCAGACTCACGCAGAGGATACCGGCGCCGATTTTCTCCACCCTTCTACAGTAGCACGAGCGGGGTCTGACCCCTTCGTTTAGCTCATTTGGGGCTGTTGTCGTCCAATCCGGACCGTCGTATGGATGGAGTATGGATCGGCATACCCTCGGCAGCGAGGGAGAAGCGGCCGCGCACCGGCTGCTGCGACGGCACGGGTACCGCATCCTCGAACAAAACTTTCGCTGTCCGCTCGGCGAGATTGACCTCATCGCCGAGGACGCCGGCGTGGTCGTGTTCATCGAGGTGAAGTCCCGCGGGGCCACCGAGTTCGGCACGCCGTTCGACGCCATCTCCCCGCACAAGCAGCGCCGGCTCACCCGGCTGGCGACATGGTACCTGGCCCGCCGGCGGTGGCTCACGCGCCCCTGCCGGTTCGACGCGGTGTCGGTCATGGTCGATCCCCACGGCCGCATCGACAGGGTCGAGCTGCTGCGCGACGCCTTCGTGTCCGATTGACCCAGTCGAGTCAGTGCGCCTGCTGCGCGCCCACAGTACAATGCGCGCGGAGGTTGTCGGTGCTCGCGAAAGTGCGCGCGGCCGCGCTGCTCGGACTGGAGGCGTACCCCATCGACGTCGAGGTCGACGTCGGCGGCGGCCTGCCGGCGTTCGCCATCGTCGGCCTGCCCGACACGGCCGTGCAGGAAGCCAAAGAACGGGTGCGCGCGGCGATCCGGAATTCCAACTACGAACTGCCGTCCCGGAAGATCACCGTCAACCTGGCACCGGCCGACATTAAGAAGGAAGGACCCGTGTTCGACCTGCCAATGGCGGTGGGGATCCTCGCGGCCACCGAGCAGATCCGCCCGCAGGGGCTGGGCGGCACCCTGCTGCTGGGCGAGTTGTCCCTCGACGGGGCGATCCGGCCCGTCAGCGGCATGCTGTCGATTGCCCTGGCGGCTAAGGCGATGCGTTTGCACACCCTGATCGTGCCCGAACGCAACGCCGGTGAGGCAGGTCTCGTCGAGGGCATCACTGCGCTGCCGGCGGCCAGCCTGCTCCAGGTCGTGCGCCATCTCGAAGGGCTCGACCTGATCGCCCCGCACGTCCGCCCCGCCCGCGTGCCTACCGAGCCTGCCTACGACGTGGATTTTACCGACATCCGCGGCCAGCAGCACGCCCGGCGCGCGCTGGAGATCGCCGCGGCGGGAGGACACAACCTGCTCATGGTCGGTCCGCCGGGAGCCGGTAAGACGATGCTGGCGCGGCGGCTGCCGACCATCCTGCCGGCCCTGGACTGGGACGAGGCGCTCGACGTCACGCGCATCTACAGCGCGGCTGGGACCCATCTCAACGGCGGCCTGCCCGCGTTGGCCAGACCGTTCCGCAGTCCACACCACACCACCAGCAGCGCCGCGCTGATCGGCGGGGGGCCGGTTCCCAAGCCAGGAGAGGTCACGCTGGCCCATCACGGCGTGCTCTTCCTGGACGAACTGCCGGAATTTCACCGCGACGTCCTCGAAGTACTCCGCCAGCCGCTGGAAGACGGGTTCATCACCGTGGCCCGGGTGCAGTCCACGCTGACGTTTCCGGCCCGCTTCATGCTCATCGCGGCGATGAATCCCTGTCCGTGCGGCTATCACGGGGACGGGCGGCGGGAGTGTCTGTGCACGCCGCCGCAGATTGCGCGCTATCTCCAGCGCGTCTCCGGGCCGCTGCTGGACCGCATCGATCTGCACCTGGAGGTCCCCCGCGTCCTCTCCCAGGACCTGCTCGCGCAGACGCCGGGCGAGCCGTCTGCGGCGATCCGTGACCGCGTCGCAGCCGCCCGCGCCCGGCAACACGACCGGTTCGGCCGCGGGAGCGCCTGCAACGCGCTGATGTCGCCTCGACAGGCCCGGCGCCAGTGCCAGCTGGGCGAAGAGGAGCGCGAGTTCCTCCGCTCAGCCATCGAACGCCTCTCCCTCAGCGCCCGCGCCTATGACCGGATTCTCCGGATCGCGCGCACGATCGCCGACCTGGATGGGCGCGACGTGGCGCTGGCTCATCTGGCCGAGGCCATTCAGTACCGCGTGTTCGACCGGCCGCTGCGCCTGGTGGGGTGACGTCCTGCGGTGATGCTCTCGCGGCGCCTGCCGGGCCCGGCGGAGGAACTGACGCTCGAGGACTCCGCGTATCCGGCGGTACTGCGGGAAATCGCCGATCCGCCGGAGCCGCTGTATGTGCGTGGGACCCTGGACGAGCAGGACCGGGCGGCCGTCGCCGTGGTAGGCGCGCGGCGTGCCAGCGCCTATGGGCTGGCCGTCGCGGAATGGCTGGGCCGGGAGTTGGTGCGACACCGGGTGACCGTTGTCAGCGGGATGGCCCGCGGTATCGACGGCGCCGCGCACCGCGGCGCGCTGATGGCAGGAGGGCGCACGATTGCGGTCCTGGGATGCGGTCCGGATGTCATCTATCCGGCCGAACATGAGGACCTGATGGGGCAGATCATCGACTCGGGGGCCGTGGTCACGGAATTCCCGCCCGGGACGCCGCCGCTGCCGCATCATTTTCCGCAGCGCAACCGGATCATCAGCGGCCTGAGCCTCGGCGTCGTGGTGGTTGAAGGCCGGGAGCGCAGCGGGGCGTCGGTCACCGCCGACTTCGCCCTGGACCAGGGGCGCGAGGTGTTCGCCGTCCCCGGGAGCATCTTTGGGGAAACAAGTTACCTCCCGCACCGGCTGCTTCAGGAAGGAGCGACGCCGGTGACGACGGTGGACGATATCCTGACCGAACTGCGTCTGCCGCAACGGGTTGACCAGATCCCCGTTCTTGTTCCGGCGCTGGATGGCGTTGAGGCAATCGTCTTCGCGCTGCTCGATTTTGACCCCCAGCACATCGATGCCCTGGCGGAGCGCAGTGCGCTTCCGGTGGCGGAGGTCGGCCGGGCCTTGCTCGTCCTGGAGCTGCGAGGACTGGTGCGCACGCTCGCGGGCCAGCGATACGCGCGCTGCGCAAAATGACCCGGGAAGCTTGACACCGTGTGGTACGGTAGAGTGTAGGTTTTTTGGACTCGCCGGTGCATGCGCACGCGGCACGATGCGGGGCCCGGCGATGACCGGGCCGTTGTCGTTGGGGAAGCAGGATACAGAGCGTCAGGAGGAGTCGGTATTCGCAAACGTGCACCTGGCAGGACGAACACCCGGCGCGAGGACGAGGCGCCGCCGACGCGGCGCAGCCGCGGGCGGGTAAGCCGTCACGCCGCGGCCCCTCGCAAACGCGGGGCGCGGGCATCGGTGCGCGCAGAGGAGGGCGCTGCCGACGGCGTCCGCACGGGGAAACCGCTCGTCGTCGTAGAGTCCCCTACGAAGGCGCGCACGCTGAAGAAACTCCTCGACCGCCGCTACGATGTGGTGGCGTCCATGGGGCACGTCAAGGACCTGCCCCGCAGCCGGCTGGGCGTCGACGTCACCGACGGCTTCACGCCGAAGTACATCGTCATCAAAGGCAAAGGCGGCATCCTCAAGGAGCTCAAAGACGCCGCCAAGAAAGCCGGCACGATCTTCATGGCCACCGACCCGGATCGGGAGGGCGAGGCCATCTCCTGGCACCTCTCCGACGCGCTGCGGCCGGTGAATCCCGCCATCCGGCGGATCGAATTCCACGAAGTGACCAAAGAGGCCGTCAAGGCCGCGCTCGAAGCGCCGCGCGACATCGACATGAACCTCGTCAACGCGCAGCAGGCCCGCCGCATCCTCGACCGGCTCGTCGGCTATAAACTCAGCCCGTTGCTGTGGAGAAAGATTCGCGGTGGACTCTCCGCGGGCCGCGTCCAGTCGGTCGCCGTCCGCCTGGTGGTCGATCGCGAGAAAGACATCGGGGCGTTCGTGCCCCAGGAATACTGGAGCCTGACGGCCCATCTGCGCCATGGGTCCGATGCGTTCACGGCCCGGCTGTTCAGCAAGCACGGCGACCGCTACGGCACACCCGCGGAAGAGGGCGCCACCGTCCTGCGCACCCGCGACGACGTCGAGGCGATCGTGCGCGCGGTGGAGCGCGAGACGTTCCGGGTCGGGGACGTCCGCCGCAAGGACCAGTTCCGCCATCCGTCTCCGCCGTTTACGACCAGCACGCTGCAGCAGGAGGCCAACCGGCGCCTGGGCTACACCGCGGCGCGGACGATGAATGTCGCCCAGCACTTGTACGAAGGCGTGGACATCGGGGCCGAAGGCACCGTCGGTCTCATCACGTACATGCGCACCGACTCCGTGCGCGTCTCCGAGGCCGCCCAGCGCGAAGCGCGCCAGTACGCCGCGGCGACCTTCGGGGCATCCTCCGTGCCCGACACGCCGCGGGTGTACCGGTCCCGCAAGTCGGCGCAAGAAGCGCACGAAGCCATCCGTCCCACGTCCGTGCACCGCACGCCCGACCGGATGAAGCCGTTTCTGCGCAGCGACCAGTTCAAGGTCTACACGTTGATCTGGGAACGCTTCCTGGCCAGCCAGATGGCCTCGGCCGTGATGGATACCCTGTCGGTGGACATCCTGGCCGGCCCGTATCTGTTCCGCGCCACGGGGGCCCGGGTCAAGTTTGCGGGCTTCCTGGCCGTGTACCGCGAGGTCAACGGCGAGGACGAACCGGAAGGCTGGCTGCCGGAGCTGGCGCCCGGTGAGACGGTTGCACTGGACCGGCTCGCGCCGAACCAGCACTTCACCCAGCCGCCGCCGCGGTACACCGAGGCGGCGCTGGTCCGCGCGCTGGAAGAGCGCGGGATCGGCCGCCCCAGCACTTATGCGCCGACGATCGAGACGATCAAGCGGCGCGGTTACGTCCGGTCGATCCAGCGGCGGCTGCAGCCGACCGACCTCGGCGTGCTCGTGAACGACCTGCTGGTCGAGCACTTTGGCGACGTGATGGACTACGCCTTCACCGCCTCGCTGGAAGAGGAACTCGACCAGATTGAAGAGGGCGAGCAGGAATGGCAGAAGGTCGTCGGTGACTTCTACCGGCCGTTCGAGCGCGACCTGGAGGCGGCGGAGGAGAAGATCGTCGAAGTCGAGATGCCGGTGGTCGAGATCGGCGAAGCGTGCCCGGTGTGCGGCCGCCCGCTGGTCCGCAAGCACGGCCGTTTCGGCGAGTTCATCGCCTGTACCGGGTTCCCCGAGTGCAAGTACACCCGGCCCATCGGGATCGGCATCACGTGCCCACGCTGCAAGACCGGTGAGATCGTCGCGCGGCGGTCGCGGCGCGGCCGGACGTTCTACGGCTGCGGCCGGTATCCCGAGTGCACCTACACGAGCTGGGACCGGCCGACCGAGCGCCTCTGCCCGAAGTGCGGTCAGACCCTGCTCGGACTGCACCAGACGAAACGGCGGACGACGCTGCGGTGCCCCGACAAGGCCTGCGGCTATACGGAGGTTATTCCCGAGCGCGTGCCCGTGGCCCCGTGAACGAGGACATCGACGCGTTTCTGAGGATGCTCCAAGGCGAACGCGGCGCCTCCGTGCACACGCTGGCCGCGTACGCGTACGATCTGCGGCAGTTCCAGTCATTCCTCCACGACGAGTCCATCGAGGCCTGGGCGTCGGTGACGCCGCCGGTGGTGCGGTCCTACCTGGCGGTCCTGGGCCGCCGCCACGCCCGGACTGCAATCGCCAGAAAACTCTCGGCGCTGCGGAGCTTCTACCGGTTTCTGTACCGCGAGGGGACAGTCTCCCGCAACCCGCTGACGCTGGTGAAGACCCCGAAACTGCCGCGCCGGCTGCCGAAGTTCCTCACCGCGCAGGAGGTGCGGGCGGTCCTCGGGGCGCCGGATCCGGCTACGCCGCTGGGCTCGCGCGACCGCGCGCTGCTGGAGCTGTTCTACGCGACGGGCATGCGGGTGGGCGAGGTGACCGCCCTGCGGCTCGCGGATCTGGCCTGGACGGGCGAACTGCGCGTCATGGGCAAGGGCCGCAAGGAGCGCGTCGTGCTGGTCCATGCGTACGCACAGGATGCGCTGCGGCGGTACGTCGACCAGGCGCGGCCCCATCTCGCCGCAGGACGGGACGGTGGCCGGGTCTTCGTCAACGCGCGCGGCGGGCCCCTGACCGAGCGCGGCGTGCGCTTGATCATCGACCGGCACATTCGCCGGGCGGCGTTCAACCGGCACATCAGCCCGCACGTCCTCCGCCACACGTTCGCCACCCACCTCCTCGACGGGGGCGCCGATTTGCGGACGGTCCAGGAACTCCTCGGCCACGCCAGCCTGAACACGACGCAGATCTACACGCACGTCTCTCGCGAGTGGATGAAGCGGGTGTACGACAAAGCACATCCGCGAGCTTGAATCTCCCCGATCTTCCCGATCTACCCAATCTGCTCAATCTGCCCCTGGATCCGGACGAGCGCCGAGTTGATCGAGGAGAGAGTTGATCGAGTAGATTGGGTAGATTGTGTAGATTGAGTAGATTGTGTTGATTGAGTAGATTGTGTTACGATTGGTCGGGATTTCGACCCGTCGCATCGATGACGCCCCGGGGAGACCTGGGGCGCAGCCGTCTCTTGCGAAAACCCACACGCATCCCGACAGATCCGGTGGTGTCCGTAAGGACTCCGGAGCGCGGAGGACGGGTGCGGAGGACACAAACCAAATGAGGAGGAACCGCCTTTGCCCGTCGTCACCATGAAGCAGCTGCTGGAAGCGGGGGTCCATTTCGGCCACCAGACCCGCCGGTGGAACCCCAAGATGACCCGCTTCATTTACACCGAACGCAACGGCATTCATATCATCGATCTGCAGAAGAGCGTCCCCCTGATCGAAGAGGCCTATGCCTACGTCCGGGACGCCGTCAGCAACGGCGGGTCGTGTCTGTTCGTGGGCACCAAGAAACAGGCGCAGGATGCCATCCGCGAAGAATCCGCGCGCGCGGGCCAGCCATACGTGAGCCAGCGCTGGCTGGGGGGCATGCTCACGAACTTCCAGACCATCCGACGGCGCGTGGAGCGGCTGCGGGAGATCGAGGACATGCGAGACCGCGGCCTGATGGATGTCCTGCCCAAGCGCGAGCAGGCGCGGCTGCTCGATGAGCTCGGCCGGCTGGAGAAGTACCTGGGCGGCATCAAGACGATGACCGCGCTGCCGGCGGCGGTCTACGTGGTCGACACGCGGAAGGAACATATCGCCGTCGCGGAGGCGCGGAAGCTCGGGATTCCGGTCGTGGCCATCGTCGATACGAACTGCGATCCGGACGAGATCGATTATCCGATTCCGGGCAACGACGACGCAATCCGGGCGGTGCGGCTGATTACCAGCCGGATCGCCAACGCCGCGCTGGAGGGCGTGGAGGAGCGCCGCAAGCGCGAGGTCGTCGAGACCGAGGACGTTCCCGAAGCCGCCGCGGAGGTCTCCGCGGAAGAGGACGACGCCGAAAAGCCCATGGTGGAAGCGATCGAAGGCCTGGCCGATGAATTTTCGGCGGAGCCGGTCGAACAGGATCTCGTCACGCTGCCGGCGCCCCCGACGACGAACGCACGACGCACTGACGAAAGGGATAGGTGACCGAGTGAACAGCAAGACGACGACGGCGGGACGCGCCGAACTGGTGAAAGAATTGCGCGAGAGGACCGGCGCCGGGATCATCGACTGCCGCAACGCCCTCGCCGCCGCCGGCGGCGATCTCGACAAGGCCGTGGAGATCCTCAAGGCCAAGGGGCTGGCCGCCGCCCAGAAGAAGTCCGGGCGGGTGGCCTCCGAGGGCCTCATCGAGGCCTACATCCACATGGGCGGCAAAGTCGGCGCGATGGTCGAGGTGAACTGTGAGACGGATTTCGTCGCGCGCACGGACGAGTTCAAGCGTCTGGCACGGGACCTGGCGCTGCAGGTCACGGCGACGGCCCCGCTGTACGTGAGCCGCGAGGACGTCCCGGCGGAGGTCCTGGCGGCCCAGCGGGCGCAGTTCGCCGCGGAGCTCGCTGGCAAGCCCGCGGCGGCCGTCGACGGCAAGATGGAGAAGTGGGTAACCGAGGTCGTCCTGCTCGAACAGCCCTTCATCAAGGACGAAACCAAGCGCGTGGCCGACCTGATTACCGAGACGGTGGTGAAGGTCGGTGAGCACATCAAGGTGAGACGCTTCGCGCGCTTCAAAACGGGCGAGTAACGATCGCACACAACCGCATCCTGCTGAAACTCAGCGGCGAGGCCCTGGCCGGAGACGGCGACTCGGGGCTCGACCCGCATGTGCTGCGGCTGGTGGCCCACGAAGTCCGGGACGTCACGGAGCGGGGCGTCCAGGTCGCGATCGTCGTGGGCGGGGGCAACATCGTCCGCGGCGCCGACATGAGCCTGCGGTTGGGCATCGACGAAGTGGCCGCGCATCACATGGGCATGCTGGCCACGGTCATCAACGCGCTGGCCCTGCAAGATGTGATGGAGAAAGACGGCTTGGTGACCCGCGTCTGCACCGCGCTGGAGATGCATCAGATCGCCGAGCCGTACATCCGCCGCCGGGCGATCCGCCACCTGGAGAAAGGCCGCGTCGTGATCTTTGCCGGCGGCACCGGCAGCCCGTACTTCACCACCGACACCGCCGCGGCGCTGCGGGCCATCGAGATCGAGGCAGACGCCCTCCTGATGGCGAAGAAGGGCGTCAGCGGCGTCTACGATAAGGATCCCAACGTGCATCCCGACGCCGTCATGTTCCGCCGCCTGAACTACATGGATCTGCTGAACCAGGACCTCAGGGTCATGGACGCGACGGCGGTCGCGTTGTGCAAGGATAACAACATGGACATCATCGTCTTTGACGTCGCCCAGCCCGGCAACATCACCCGGGCCGTGCTGGGCGAAGACGTCGGCACGCTGGTCAGTGCAGCCCGGTAGGGCCGAGGTCGATCGCGCCATGATTGCCGACGTACTGGCCGAGGCGAAGACGAAGATGGCCAAGGCGATCGACGCGACCAGGCACGAGTTCGGCAGCCTCCGCACCGGACGGGCGAGCCCGGCGCTGCTGGAGCAGATCCGCATCGACTACTACGGCGTGCCCACGCCGATCACCCAGCTGGCCACGGTGTCCGTCCCCGAACCCCGCCTGCTCGTGATCCAGCCCTGGGACAAGAAGATGGCCAAGGACGTCGAGCGGGCGATCCTCAAGAGCGAACTGGGGCTGGTGCCGTCCTCGGACGGCGCCGTCGTGCGGGTCCCGATCCCGCCGCTCACTGAAGAGCGGCGCAGAGACCTCGCGAAGGTCGCCCGGAAGCATGCGGAAGAAGGGCGGGTGGCGATCCGCAACATCCGCCGGGAAGCCAACGAGTTGATCGAAGAACTCGAGGACGACGGTGAGGTCTCGGAAGACGACGCCAAGCGCGCGCTGGACGACGTGCAGAAGCTGACCGACAAGTCGATCGCCGACGTCGACGCACTGCTGGCGGCGAAAGAGTCCGAGATCATGGAAGTGTAGGCCGCGGCGGCGATGATCCCCGACGTGATCGGTCTTCCCCTCGACGACGCGCGCGAGCGGCTGGCGGCCGCCGGGATCGACGTCGGCGACGTCGTCGAGACGCGGCCGGAGGCCCTGCGCGACCGCCCCCGAGTCGAAGAGCCGACGCCCCCCAGCGACCGCCCGCAGGCCGAGGGGGCGACGGCGCCCCCGCCGGCCCGAAAGCACGGTGGGTTGAGAGTTGCCGGGCTCGCCGGGGCGTTCCGCGTGATCCGTGTCCGCGGCGAGGGCCCGGTGGCCCTCGTCGTGACCCGCGAACGGTACCTTCCCCAGCCCCCGGCACCATGACTGATCCCTACCCGCGCGCCACCGCTGAGGCCGAGCGGTCGTTAGACCCGACCAGGATGCCGGCCCACGTGGCCATCATCATGGACGGCAACGGGCGCTGGGCCGGCGCACGCGGCCTCTCGCGCGCCGCCGGTCACCAGGCCGGCGTTGACGCGGCCCGCCGCACGGTGCGCGCGTGCGATGCGTTGGGCATCAACGTGCTGAGCCTGTTCGCCTTCTCGACCGAGAACTGGCGCCGTCCCACCGAGGAAGTCGACGCCTTGATGGACCTGCTGGGTCGCGCGGTCCGCGACGAGGCGCAAGAGTTGATGGCACGCGGGGTCCGCATCCAGGTCAGCGGGGCGATCGACGAGTTGGATCCGGCCCTGCGCGACCAGGTCGAGCAGGTGGTGGCGCTGACCCGGCCCAACACCGGCCTGGTGCTGAACATCGCCTACAACTACGGCGGCAGGGCGGAAATTGTGCAGGCCGTCCGGGCACTGACCGCCGACATGCACGCGGGACGCGTGGCCGGTCCGGCAGACGAACAGTTGCTCAGCCGCTATCTATACACCGCCGGTCTTCCGGATCCCGACTTGCTCATCCGGACCGGCGGGGAACAGCGCATCAGCAACTTCTTGTTGTGGCAACTGGCCTACACCGAACTGTACTTCACCGACGTCTTCTGGCCGGACTTCACCGAGTCCGATCTGACCGCCGCGTTCTCCGCCTACCAGCAGCGCCGCCGCCGCTACGGCGGCGTGGAGGGCACGTAGGTGGATCGCCGCGCTCTGCTGCTCCGCGTCCTGACCGCGGTCGTGGGCATTCCGCTATTGGTGGGCGCGGCATGGCTTGGCGGCTGGTGGTGGGCGACGGTGGTCGTCATCCTCGTCGGCATCGCCGCGGTGGAGTTCGGCCGGTTGATGCCCACGATGAACCCACTGCTCCTGCTCGTCGGGTGCCCGGCGCTGGCCGTCCTCGTCGGATACGTCATCACTGATCGGGTGGCGGTCTGGGCTGCCGCCGCGGGAAACGCGGTCGTCCTCCTTGCCGGGGTCCTGCCTCCGGTCCTGGCCGGCGACCCTCATCGCGCCGGATGGTTGTCGGGGTCACCGACCGGGATGCTCGTCGCCTGGTCCTACCTCGGGATCTCGGTCGGGGTGCTGATGCGGTGGGGATTCCAGGGCGCGTTCGCCGCGATCGTGTGGTTCTTCATCGTGATCTGGACGAACGACATCGCGGGCTATTTTGTCGGCTCCCTGATGGGCCGCCACAAACTGGCGCCTGCGCTGAGCCCCGGGAAGACATGGGAAGGCGCCGCCGCCGGCCTGGTCGCCGGCATCAGCGCCGGCGCAGCGCTGGCGCCGTGGCTCGCCATTTCGCCCGTGTACGCTGGTCTCGCCGCAGGGATCGTCACCCTTGCCGCCCAACTGGGCGATCTCTTCGAGTCGGCCGTCAAGCGGCGGGCC
>DATDQT010000131.1:0-21610 GCA_035292085.1 bacterium | reverse complement strand
AAACTCTCCGATTCCGGTCGACGTCCTCGGTTCAGCGCCCGTGTCGACCGCGGTGATCGCCACCGCCCTGGCCGCGGATGCCGGACGGATCGGGCCCGCGGCGGCGGGGGCGACGGCCTCTTCCACGAATGTATTCCACTCCCCGCAGGACGGGCACCGTCCCAACCACTTCGGAGACGCGTGGCCGCAGGTCTGGCAGACGTAGTGGACCCTTACTTTGCCCACGCAAGCACCACCAGGAACGGGATCATCGGATCATGGATGAGATGAGAAAGAGGACCCGAAGATGCCCGGGCCCTCCTTGTCGACGAACCTCTTGCAGCTTGATCCCTCTGATCCCCTGATCCCTTGATCCCGCAGTTAGTCCGCTTTGAGTGCCGGTTCGCGCGGCTTCTCGAAGACGATCGTGCCCTCTCGCGCGTCCACAATCACCGTGTCGCCGGCCTTGAAGTTGCCGCGCAGTAGCTCGTCGGACAACTTGTCCTCGATGAGGCGCTGGATGGTGCGCAGGAGCGGGCGGGCCCCGAAGGTCGGGTCGAACCCCTCTTTCGCCAGCACGTCGATCGCCGCGTCGGTTATCTCCAGCGCCATGCTCTGCCCGCGCAGTTCGCGTTGGACGCGGGCGATGAGGATGGAGACGATCGCCCGAATCTGGTCGCTGGTCAGCGGCCGGAAGATGATCACCTCGTCGATGCGGTTGAGGAACTCCGGCCGGAACGTCCGGCGCAGTTCCTCGGTGATGTGCTCCTTCATCCGCGTGTAAGCGGTATCGAGGGTGGTGGCCTCCGATCCTGCCGGACGGAAGCCGATCCCGATTTCCTTCTCCAGCAGCGGCGCCCCGACGTTGCTCGTCATGATGATGACCGCGTTCTTGAAATCCACCGCGCGGCCCTGGGCGTCGGTCAGCCGGCCGTCATCGAGAATCTGCAGCAGGACGTTGAAGATCTCCGGGTGCGCCTTCTCGATCTCATCGAAGAGGATGACCGAGTACGGCCGCCGCCGGACTTGCTCGGTGAGCTGGCCGCCCTCTTCGTAGCCCACGTAGCCGGGCGGGGAGCCGACCAGACGGCTCACGGTGTGGCGCTCGCTGTACTCCGACATGTCGATGCGGATCAGCGCGTTCTCGTCGCCGAACAGGAATTCCGCCAGCGCGCGCGCCAGTTCGGTCTTCCCCACCCCGGTCGGGCCGAGGAAGATGAACGAGCCGACCGGCCGCCGCGGATCTTTCAGGCCGGCGCGGGCCCGCCGCACGGCCTTGCTGACGGCATGGACCGCCTCCTCCTGGCCCACGATCCGCTCGTGGATGGACTCTTCCATCCGCAGGAGTTTCTGCGTCTCTTCCTCGACCAGCCGGGTGACCGGAATCCCCGTCCACGAGGAGACGATATCGGCGATGTCCTCGGCCGTGACCGTGCTCACGTCGTGGCCTTTGTCCTTCTTCCAGGAGGATTCCAGTTCTTCCAGTTTCTGGCGCAGGACCCGCTCGCGGTCCCGCAGCTGCGCGGCCTTCTCGAAGTCCTGGTTCTTGATCGTCTCTTCTTTCTCGCGGCGAACGCGTTCGACGCGCTCCACGGCCTGGCGGACCTCCTGGGGGAGGAACGACGCCTGCAGCCGGATCTTACTGGACGCCTCGTCCATCAGGTCGATGGCTTTGTCGGGTAGGAACCGGTCGGCGATGTATTTCTCGGCCAGCGTCGCCGCCGCCACCAGCGCGTCGTCGCTGATCGTGACCCCGTGGTGGGCCTCGTACCGCTCGCGCAGGCCCTTGAGGATCTCGATCGACTGTTCGACGGTCGGTTCGCTGACGAGAATCGGTTGGAACCGGCGCTCCAGCGCCGCGTCGCGCTCGACGTACTTCCGGTACTCGTCCAGCGTGGTGGCGCCGATGCACTGGAGCTCGCCGCGCGCCAGGGCCGGCTTGAGGATATTGCTGGCGTCGATCGCGCCCTCGGCCGCGCCGGCACCGACGAGGGTATGCAGCTCATCGACGAACAGGACGACTTCGCCCTGTGCCTTGCGGATCTCGTCCATGACTTTCTTCATCCGTTCCTCGAACTCGCCGCGGTACTTCGTGCCGGCGACGAGCGCGGCCAGGTCGAGCTGGACGACCCGCTTGTTGCGCAGGACCTCCGGGATGTCGCCGCGGACGATGCGCTGCGCCAGCCCCTCGGTGATCGCGGTTTTCCCCACGCCGGGTTCGCCGATCAGCGCGGGGTTGTTCTTGGTGCGCCGCGAGAGGACCTGGATCAGCCGCTCGATCTCGCGCTCGCGGCCGATGACGGGGTCCAGTTTGTTCTCGCGGGCCAGTTTGGTCAGGTCGCGGCCGAACTCGTCGAGGGTTGGGGTCTTGCTGGCCTGACGCGTGTACGACGTGGTGCCTTCCTCGCCCAGCAGGTACACGACCTGGGCGCGCACGCGCTCCAGATCCGCGCCCATGGCTTCCAGGACACGGGCGGCGACGCCCTCGCCCTCCCGGATCAACCCCAGCAGGAGGTGCTCGGTCCCGATGTAGTTGTGTCCGAGCCGGCGCGCCTCGTCCAGCGCCAGCTCGAGGACCTTCTTTGCCCGCGGCGTAAACGCCACTTCCTCGTAGGGCGTACGCTCCCCGCGGCCGATGGCGGCTTCAATCTCGGACCGGACACGGTCGGGGGAGATGTTGAGGCTCTCCAGCACCTTGCTCGCCACACCCTCCCCCTCTCGGATGATGCCCAGGAGGATGTGCTCGGTGCCGACGGCGCTGTGGTTGAGGCGCTTGGCTTCTTCCTGCGCGAGGATGATGACCCGTCTGGCCCGTTCGGTAAACCGTTCAAACATGCCCCGTCCGTCCTCCTCTCCGCCGGGTCCAGGTGTGGTCCGTCCCAGGTGCGACCGGTGGCGCAGTCCCCGCGTTTACTTCCCGCGAGGCGGCAGAGGGCTTCGGTTGGCCTACGAATTCTGCCCTGGCGGAGTTCCCTCCTGCCCCACTTCCGAAAACGCTCCCGCACGGTCTCATATTTCTACTCCGAATTTTCCCTTCTGGCCCCGTACCAACGCGCGCCTGGAAGATTCTGCGAATCCGTAGCACGCAACTGGCGCGTGTGGTACGGGCTGGCCGCAAAACAAGACCGAGCAGACGAGGTGGTCTGCCCGGCTCGTCCGTGCCGCCTGCCTTCCAGCAGGCCCCGTACCAACGCGACCCCCCAGATGCTGCACATTTGTCACGTGAAACTGTCGCGTTTGGTACGGGTCAGGCGGTCAGTGCGCAATGTGCAGCACGTTGTAGCGCATCGTGCCCGCCGGGACACGCACCTCCACCGTCTGGCCCTTCCGCTTCCCCAGCAGGGCCTGGCCGACGGGGGACTCGTTGCTGATCTTGTCGTTGTCGGGATCGGCTTCTGCGGATCCGACGATCATGTACTGGATCTCTTCGCCATTGCCCAGGTCCTTGAGGCGGACGATCGAGCCCACCGTGACCTCGTCATGGGGGACATTGTGGTTGTCGATGACGCGGGCATTGCGGAGCATCTGCTCCAGCTGGAGGATGCGGCCTTCCACGAACGCCTGCTCGTTCTTGGCGTCCTCGTACTCCGCGTTCTCGGACAGATCGCCGAATTCTTTGGACTGCTTGATCCGCTCGGCGACTTCCTTCCGCCGGACGGTCTTCAGCGTCTCGAGTTCCTCCTCCAGCTTCCGGAGGCCTTCGGGGGTGAGGAAAGTTTCCTTTTCTTCAGTCGCCATGCCAGACTCCAAGAGAAAAAACTGAGGGCTCGCGCCCTCAGCGTCGGTGTTCCGTGGCCAGAGTATATCTTCCTTCTCTGGCAAGCGTCAAGGACGCAGACAGGTCACCTCCTTCATGGGGGCTGGTGGAGGGCCGCTGCGCCGCCACGGATGGACTTAAGACACAGAACTCCGGACTCCGGCCTCGCGGGGGTTGAGTTCCTCGATCCGGGGCTCGAACCCGGCGGCGCGCAGGGTGTCGAGGTATTCCTGAGGCGCAATGTCCTCCGGACGCCTCCCGGTGACCGCGACGACGATCCCCTGCAGCACGTTGGTCGCGAACGACCGGCCTCCCATGTCTGGCCCGTCGGTAATCAACAGCCACACCCCGCGCCGGCGGAGCTCCTCGACGTCGGTCTTCGTGATCGTCTGCGTGAAGATGACCTTCCCGCCCAGATTGTCCGGCATGAACCGGCGCATGAGGTGGAAATCCCCGGCGATGACATCGGCCCACGCGTAGTAAGACCCATGCTTCGGCGTGATCTGGTCCTGTTTCTCGCCGGTCGGATACAGGTACCGGATGGGGACCTGCGTCAGGATCGGGAGCAGTAAGGCGGCCAGGATCTTCACCGATGCCAGCGTCCGCAGCGGGATGGGCAGTCCGAGGGCGAAGATGAAGTCGCCGAAGATCACGTCCGCGCCCGCCTGGGTGAAGGCTTCGGCCTGGGCGTAGCGGTCGACCGACGAGACCAGCAAGACCTTGCGCCCGCGGAACGAGATCCCCTTACTATTGGGCAGGTAGTCGGTGATCAGCCAGTGTTCCCATGACGCCTTCACACCGCCGCCGTCGACGATCGGCGTCTTCCGCACGTCGCTGATCATCCGGGCGGTCTCGCGGACGAGGTACCGGCGGGTTCCCGCCCGCAGGTAGAGATCGGTGCCGCCGATCCCCAGGGCATCCACCGTGCCGTCCAGATCACGCAGGAGCTTGGCGGCCCGTACCACGCTGCCGTCTGTCCCGATCCGTTCGATGGTGATCGGCTGGCCCAGGATGGTAGTCTCGAACCGGTGATCGCGCTTGCTGGATCCCAGGCTGACCGAGACGACCCGCTTCATGCGCGGTCTTTTCCACGCTGCACCGGCAGGGCTTCTTGCTGCGAACCGCCCTGCGCGGAGTCGAGCGCCCGGTTACGCTCGTGAATGATCCGGAGGCCGTCGAGCGTCAGCAGGGGATCGTGGTGATCGAAACAGCGGCACTCGCCGATGACCAGTTCGGCCCACCCGCCGGTGGCGACGGTCGTGGCGCGACCGCCGAGCTCGCGGAGCATCCGCCCGATGATCTCCTCGACCTGCCCGACCACGCCGTAGAGGATCCCCGACTGCAGGGCGGTCACCGTCGAGCGGGCAATCACCGACGGCGGACGGACGAGTTCAACCCGGCGCAGCTGGGCCAGTTCGGCCAGGGCGTCCATGGAGATGCCGACACCGGGCGCGATGGCACCGCCGAGGAAATCGCCGTCGGCTGAAACCACGGTGAAGGTCGTCGCCGTCCCGAAATCCACCACAATGGCGGGCCCGGCGTACTTCTCGTACACGGCAATGGCGTTGCAGATCCGGTCTGCGCCGACCTCTTTGGGATTCTCGTACAGGATCCGGATGCCCGTCTTCACGCCGGGGCCCACGACGAGCGGGACGACCCCGAAATACCGGCGTGACAGACGGTCAAACACATCAGTCAACGACGGTACCACACAGGAGATCGCCACCGACTCGATGCGCGAGAACGGCAGGCCCGCGTAGTCAAACAAACTCCGCAGCACCATCGCGTACTCGTCGTCGGTTTTGTCGGCGGCGGTTGCGATCCGCCAGGAGTTGACCAGCTCGGCGTCCTGGTAGGTGCCGATCTTGATCAATGTGTTGTTGATGTTCAGGGCGAGCAGCATTAGGATCGCGCGGCGGCCAGCTGCCGGTTGCGCCCGAGGACCGCGAACACCGGCACGGCCACGACCACCGCGAAGATGACCTCGACCGGATAGTTCAACACGATGATCGGCACGACGGCTGTGCGGAAATCCGGCGTGCCGAGGAACCACAGGATGCCCAGGACGCCGGCGGTATTGGTGGTCGTGCCCAGGAAGCCCGCGAGGATCGACGCGGCGGGGCCGCGCAGCAGCCTGTAGGCGTAGTAGGCGACCACGCCGATCAGCGCCCGGGGGATGAACGCCGCGGCGAGCGCCACAATCGGGTTGCCCCCGGCGAACTGCATGAACACGCCGCCGAACTGGAACCACGACGTGAACGCCAGTACCAAGCCCACCAACAGACCGGCGACGGGTCCCGCGACCACTCCCGCAACGAGGGCGGGAATGTGTAATGTCGTCGCCGCCTGCGAGAGGTTGGGCACGGTGATATAGCCCACCGCCGGAGTGTACGCTAATGCAATAGCAAGGCCGCCGCAGATGCCCGCGACGGCGATTTGAAACGTGCTGATCCGCATCGACCATCCCTCCGTTCCAGTCTCGATCGTGAGTACCGGACGGAACCTGACTACCGTGGTTCCTCCCTGGTGCGCCCCTCGCGACGAGGTGACGACCACCGTCATGCTAACACAAGTACGGGATCATGGGATCACGCACACCCACGACTCTCCCTGAAGTCGCATGATCCCCTGATAGCATGATCCCCGCTATTAGCGGACGTCGGCAAGCCCTGGCACGCCGTGAAGCCCTTTCGCCAGCTGCACCGATCGTTTCACGGCCGTGGCGACTGCCTCGACAGCGGCAACGCCCAACTGCAGGAGATCAACCTTCGCATCGCCCATGGACAGCGCAAAGATCGTGTCGCCGTCGTACTGGGTATGCACCGGCCAGATCGTGCGGGCCAGCCCGTCGTGTGCGAGGCTGGCCAGCACGGTTGCCTCGGCTTTTGACAGGCGCGCGTTCGTGGCGACTACCCCCAGGGTGGTATGGCCGAACCGGACCGGCTCTTCCAGCTTGAGCACCGCCTGGACCGTATTGACAAAATCTCCGGTGGCTGGATCACGGGCCCCGGCGAGGATTCGGCCGGTCTGATCGTCCCGAACGTCGCCGAACGCGTTGACGGCGACGAGCGCACCGACGACCACGCCGCCGAGCAGGGTCACGCTCCAGGTGCCCACGCCGCCTTTCGTTGCGGACATGGGACCCAGGATCTTCCCGACCGTCGCCCCGGTGCCCGCGCCGACGCTTCCTTCCTCCACCGTCCCGCCCGATGCCGCTTCGCAGGCGCGGTAGCCCATCTCCGCCGTCGGCCGGATGCGTGCATCCCCCAGCGGCAGATCAAACAGCACGGCGGCCGGAACAATCGGGACATGGCCGGCTCCCGTGTCGAACCCGATGCCGCGCTCTTCGAGGTACCGCATGACCCCGTCGGCCGCGGCCAGGCCGAAGGCGCTTCCGCCAGCCAGCAGGACCGCATGCACGCGGTCCATCATGCGTGCCGGGTGCAGCAGGTCGGTCTCGCGCGTGCCCGGCGCGGCGCCCCGGATGTCGAGACCGGCGACCGCTCCCTGGCCGCAGAGCACCACGGTGCAGCCGGTCGCCCCCACCGGATCGGACGCATGCCCGACCGTGAGTCCCTCGACGTCGGTGATCTGCGGCATGGTTGTCCCCGCCTACTCCGCTACCCGAATGCTTACCTCACCGGCCCGGAGCACCTGCAGCCCGGCCGGGGTTCGTACGAGGAGGGCTCCCGACTCGTCGATCGCTTCGGCGAGGCCATCGAACGAGGCGGAGCCGGTGATGTGGACGCGGCGGCCCAGTACGACCGACCGATCCCGGAATTCCGCAAGCAGCGAGGCCTTCTCGGCAGGGAGCCGGCGATAGTACTCTTCACTGCTCGACAGCACGGCGGCGGCCAGCACGTTGAGGTCGATCCCCCTCCCCGTCTCCATCTGGATCGAGGTCGCCAGAGTGCCGACGGGGTCCGGCAGCGCAGCGTCGGTGAGATTGGCGTTGAGGCCGATGCCTCCGATGGCAAACGCCGGCGTCGCTTCGACCAAAATCCCGCCGAGTTTGCGCGGTCCGACCATGACATCGTTCGGCCATTTCACACCCGGCCGCAGCCCCGCCGCCGTCTCGACCGCCCTGCACGAGGCCAGCGCCAGGACAACGCCCAACAGCGGCCACGCCTCGACCGGCAGCGTGGGACGCAAGAGTATGGACAGCCACAGTCCTCCGGGAGGAGATACCCAGGCCCGCCCGCCGCGGCCGCGCCCGGCGAGCTGCTCTTCGGCGATGACAGCGGTGCCTTCGGCCGCACCCTCATCGGCGAGTTGCTTCGCCAGATCGTTGGTAGAAACGACCGAGTCGTACATGTGCAGCGCACGCCCAAATCGTTCGGTCCGCAGCAGGGATGAGATCCGCTCGGCCGACAGGTCGCCGGTGGCCACGTCAGCTTGCCCCGGACCCGACCGGAGGGAGTGGTTCGGGGCGTTCCGACAACGGAAACAGGGACGGCAGGCGCATCCGCATCTCCTCAACCAACTCATCGAGACGGGTCAGGTCCAGGCGGTCGGCGTCGACGGTCAGCACAGGGCACAGGGTGAAGTTGTCGATCCACTCGCGGTAGCGGTCATTCAGCTGCGCCAGGTACGCGTCGGGGATCTGCTGCTCGTAGTCGCGCGCACGGTGCCGGATCCGGTCCATCAGAATCGGCACGGACGCGCCCAGGTACAGGATGAGATCCGGCGGCTTCAGGAACGGCAACATCGTGTTGAAGAGCTCGTAGTAGTTGCGGAAGTCGCGCTCGTCCATGAGGCCCTGCAGGTAGAGGTTGCGGGCGAAGATTTCGGCATCCTCATAGATGGTCCGGTCCTGGATCACCGATCCGGGTGCGCGCACGATTTCCTGATGATGTTGAAACCGTTTGCTGAGGAAGAACACCTGGAGGTGGAAGCTCCAGTGCCGCATGTTGGCATAGAAGTCGGCCAGGTACGGGTTTTCGTCCACAACCTCGTAGTAGGGCCTCCACCCTAACCTCTCGCTGAGCAGGGTTGTCACGGTCGACTTCCCCGAGCCGATGTTCCCGCTGACGGCCACGAACCACTTCACCGGCGTGCCCCGTGCCCCGTGCCTCGTACCTCGTGGGTCATGCCGGCGCGACCTCGCGCACGAAGCCGAGGATTTCGTCGAGGTCCGGACGCGCGAAGATGTCGACCTTGTCGGTGTCCACAGTCAGGACCGCAACCTCATCGTAGGAAGGCATGAAGTCCTCATACACTTCGCAGAGTCGCGCGAGGTAGTCGCGCTCGATGGCTCGTTCAAACGACCGGTCGCGGTGGGCGATCCGCCGCAGCAGCGTGTCGACCCCGGCCTGAAGATAGATGACGAGGTCGGGCGCGACGGTGGTTGGCGCCACGATCTCGAAGAGACGGTCGTACAGGTCGAGTTCGCGATCGTCCAGATTCATGCGCGCAAACAGCCGGTCCTTCGGGAAGATGTAGTCGCTGACCACCGACGCCCCTGCCTGGCGCTTCGCCTTGATCGCCTGCTGCTGGCGGTGGCGGCTGAGGAAGAAGAAGATCTGCGTCTGAAACGCATACGCCCGGATGTCTTCGTAGAATTTCAGAAGAAACGGATTCTCCTCCACGACCTCCAGCACGGGCTCGGCGCCGAGTTCGCCCGCCAGCACCCGCGCGAGCGTGGTCTTGCCTACGCCGATCGGCCCTTCGACCGCGACGTGCACCCCGGCGGGCCGGATGCCGTCGGCGCCAGGGAGCAGGCTCTGGCTTGCCCGGGGTGGCCGGAACGTCACGGGGGTGCTCATGCATCCTCCACTCGACGCACGTCCTGATCCGGAACGGCTGCCAGGAGGGCGCGCGCGGGCCGGCCGTCCGGAAGAATGAGCCCCGGGGCGATCTCAACGAGAGGCTCGAGCACGAATCGCCGGTGCATCATCTCGGGATGCGGCAATACCAGCCGGTCGGTCTGCATCGAGAGGTCATCATATAACAGGATATCAATGTCGAGTGTCCGGGGGCCCCACCGGACGCCCCGTGTTCTCCCCAGCGACTCCTCAACGGTCAGCGTCGCGTCCAGCAGGGCGCCGGGTGAAAGATCCGTCTCTAATTCCGCGACAAGGTTGAGGAATCGCGGCTGATCCGTCTTTGCCACCGGCGCCGTGTCGTACAGCGCCGAGCGCCGGACGACACGGATCGAACCCGATGCCTCAAGCCGTACGAGCGCTTCGTCCAACACGGCGCGGCGGTCGCCGAGGTTCGAACCGAGGCTGAGAAAAGCCCGGTGTTCGGGGTTCGAGGTTCGGGGTTGGGTACTGCTTCTGTTATCGCTCACGCCTGATGGTGATTTCCGAGTGGTCCAGGGGTCCGGGGAACTTCACATGTGGCTTGCGGACCGAAACGGTGACCGCGGCAACACGCTCAAGGGCCAGGAGGCGGTGCGCGATCTCCTCGGCCATGGATTCCAATAAGTTGTGGGGCGGACCCTCGATCACCCCGCGGGCGACGTCGTAGGCCTGCCGGTAGTCCACCGTGTCGGTCAACTCATCGGACTGCCCGGCAGGACGCAGATCGGTCTCCAGCACCACGTCGACGACGATTTCCTGGCCCTGCTCACGCTCAGCGGGGAGCAGGCCGTGATAGGCGAAAAACCGCATTCCCTTCAGGGTAATTGAGTCCGCCACAGTGACTGATCAGGCGAGCCCCGCCCGAACAAGCTCCAGTGCCGTAGCCCGCAGGGCGTCGGCGCGCTGCTGGAGATCGGCCGCGTGGGCCCGGGTCGCCTCCCGGTAGTCGGCAGCCTTGACGGACTTCAGGTTGATGGCCACGTTCAGCAGCGCTCCAGACACGGCCGCGTGGGCCAGGAGCGCGGCGACCCCTACGTCGCTGACCGCGCGGGGGTTGCCCTGCCGGGCCAGGTCCGGCGCCAGCGCCAGCACGAGTATCGCCTGTTCCGCTGTGGTCAGCGGGACCGCCGTCGCATTGTGGAGCGCATCCTGGAGCGCGGCCGTCCGGACCCGCTTTTCCTCCTCTGTTCCCCGGGGCAGACGCATCGCCGTCATCACGCGATCGAACGCCTCGGCATCCCGGTCCACCAGTTCCAGCAGCGTCGCCGCGGCCTGGTCGGCGGTGCGCATCGTTTGGTCGAACAGCGCAGCATCGCCGCCCCGTCCGACCGACAGGCGGGCAATCATGGCCGTCAGCGCGGCCGCCATCGCGCCCGCCAGCGCGGCGGCGCTGCCCCCGCCGGGCGTGGGATCGGCGGATGCGAGTCGCTCGATGAAGCGGCCGACCGGCTCGCCGATCATGGCGGCTCCTCCTCCCGGAGCACCCGGCCGGCGCGGTACACGACCCGCCCGCGTTTGACCACGGTATGCACGGGATTGACGCCGAAGTGCATCGGCAGTTCGCGGTAGTCGTCCACACCGGCCATCACGAAATCCGCGGCCTTCCCCGGCTCAATGCTGCCGACTTCTTCGGCGACGGCGAGCGCGTGGGCGGCGTTGATCGTCGCGGCCACGATCGCCTCGGCCGGCGTGAGTTTCATCCCCACGCAGGCCAGCGCCAGCGCGGTGAACATGGAATAGGTCGGCGACGTGCCCGGGTTGAAGTCCGTGCCCAGCGCCACGGCGACCCCGGCAGTGAGCATCCGCCGGGCCGGCGCGTACGGCATGCCGAGAAAGAACGCGGTCCCCGGCAGCAGCACAGCCATGGTGCCCACGGCGGCCATCGCACGGAGTCCGTCGTCGGACGCCATGAGCAGGTGGTCCGCCGAAATCGCCTCGACGTCGGCGGCCAGGGCGGCACCGCCGAGATCGGACAGTTCGTCCGCGTGAATCTTGGCGTCCAGACCAGCCTCGCGGGCGGCAGTGAGGACGTCCCGCGACTGCTGCGGCGTAAACGCCCCCACCTCGCAGAAGACGTCGCAGAATTCTGCCAGATCTTCGTCGATGACGGCGGGAAGCATTTCATCGATGATCAGGTGCACGTAGCCGCCCGCGTCCTCTGCATACTCCGGTGGCACGGCGTGGGCTCCGAGGAACGTCGGGATCACGTCCACCTCATGGACGGCGGTCAGCCGGTTAATGACCCGCAGGCACTTCAGCTCGTCATCGACGGTCAGCCCGTACCCGCTCTTAGCCTCCACCGTCGTGGTCCCATGCGCGAGCATCTGGTCGAGCCGGTGCAGGCCCAGGGCGATCAGTTCGCCTTCTGTCGCCTGGCGCGTGGCCCGCATCGTGGCGAGAATGCCTCCGCCTGCCTGGGCGATCTCCTGGTACGACGCACCTGCCAACCGCCGTTCGAACTCATCCGCGCGTGATCCGGCGTACACCAGGTGGGTATGCGGGTCGACCAGCCCCGGCAGTACGACGGTGCCGGCGGCGTCGAGGATGGTGCACTCGGGCACGGGGGCCACCGCCTCCATCACCTCGGCGGTTGGACCGGCGGCGACGATCACGCCCTCACTGACGGCAACCGCGCCGTCTGCGATGAGACCCAGTTCGTTCATCGCTGGACCCGTTCGGGGCGTGTCGTTCGGACCGGCGAGGGTCAGCAGCTGGCGCGCGTGCACGATGAGGAAATCGGCGGGAAACTTCATCACTCCATCAGGCGCGCTTCCAGAATCTGGTCCCGGCGGAAGTCCTTCAGCCGCAGATAGTGGCGGGCCGCATCGGTGAGCGCATCCAGGGGGATGAGGCCGACGACCTCGCTCTCGGCGACCTCCGTGCCCCGCGCGAGCGCCGCCTCCTGGACCGCGTCATAGGCGGCATGCACCGGGGTCGTTGTGAAATCCACCAGGTTCATCGAGACCTGCGCCTGCCCGGCTTCACTGGTCACGCCCATCGCCTGCACCGCGGCCAGGCCGCCGCTGGATTCCCGGACGGCCTTGGCGATGTCGCGCGCCACCTTCACGTCGTCGGTCGTGAGGTTGACATTGAACGCGATCAGCGGACGGCGCGCTCCCACGACGGTCGCCCCCGCCGTCGGATGGGGCGCCGGATCGCCGACGTCCGGCGCCCAGTCGGGATCGGCGAGTTTCCCGGCCAGCCCCTCAAACTCGCCCTTGCGAATGTCGGGCAGTCTGCGTCGCTGCGGCCGGGCGGCGGCCTCCGCGTAGAAGAATACCGGCACGCGCAGCGATTCCCAGATTCGGCGTCCCAGCGCCTTCGCCGCCGCGACGCACTCGTCCATGGTGACCTCGGAAACCGGCACGAACGGAATGACGTCGACGGCCCCCAGCCGCGGATGCTCGCCGCGGTGGGTGGTCATATCAATCAGGCGCACGGCGACCTCCGCCGCGGCAAAGGCGGCCGCCTGCACGGTTTCGAGGTTGCCGACACAGGAGACGACGCAGCGGTTGTGGCTCTCATCTGCCTGTACGTCGAGGAGTCGCGCACCGGGCGTGGCCGCGACGGCGGCGGCAATCTGTTCGATCACGTCGCGGCGCCGCCCCTCGCTGAAATTCGGGACACATTCAACGATTTGGGCCATCGGGTCTGGTGCCTTCTTCGCTAACCGATCTTCCCAATCTTCTCAATCTACCCAATCTTCACAATCCACCGCGGACCGGGTCTGATCGGGAGGATTGGGAAGATCGCGTAGATTGGGCAGATTCGCAGTGTAGAATATGGCCATGCTCACCGATTCGCTCGTCTCCGATGTCTTGGCGTATGCCCGTGAACGTGGTGCCGATTTCGCGGAACTCTACGTGGAGCGCTGGAAACGCCGCGCGCTGCGCGTCCTCAACGATGAGGTCAAAGAGGCCACCAGCGGCGTCGAGTACGGCGCGGGCCTGCGGCTGTTCTACGGAGACGAGGTCGCGTACGCTTACACGAACGACCTGACCCGCGAGGGGCTGCTGGAAATCGCCCAGAGCCTGACCGGGTTGAAGGGCCAGGGCGGCCGGGTCGACCGCCGCGGCCGCGGCGGACTCGACTTCCGGAAGGCCGCGCCGCAGGGACTCCACGCTCCCGCCGTTCCCTGGGAGGAGCACGACAAGCGCTATCGCCTCGACCGGCTGCGCGAGGGACAGGCCGGCGCGCGCGTCGCGCCGGAGATCCGCCAGGTGGAGTCATTCCTGCTGGAGTGGGACCAGGAGGTGCTGGTCGCCAACTCCGAGGGCACGTGGACAGAAGACCGCCGCGTGCGGACCCGGCACATCGTGCAGACGGTTGCGCAGGACGGCGGCGAGGTCCAGACCGGGTTCTACGGACCCGGGTTGAGCGTAGGTCTGGAGCTGTTCGAGCGGTTTCCTCCCCGCGAGGTCGGGCGCACGTCCGGCGAGCAGGCGATGACCAACCTGCGGGCCACACCGGCGCCGGCCGGGACGTATCCGGTCATCATCGGCAACGCGTTCGGCGGTGTGATCTTCCACGAGGCCGTCGGCCACCTGCTCGAGACCACCTCCGTCGCCAAGAAGGCCTCGGTGCTGTCCGACAAGATCGGCGAGCAGGTCGCCAGTCCCGCCGTCACCTACATCGACGACGGCACGACGCCCCACGGCTGGGGCAGCAGCGAGTTCGACGACGAGGGCATGCCGGTGGAACGCACCGTGCTGATCGAGAACGGCGTGCTCAAGAGCTACATGGTCGACCGGTGGGGCGCGCTGCGGACGGGCTACCGTGCCACCGGCTCCGGACGGCGGCAGGATTACACGCTGGCGCCGACGTCGCGCATGCGCAACACGTTTATCGCACCCAGTGACACGCCAGTGGGGAACCTCTTCGAGATGGTCGACTTCGGGTTGTTCGCCAAGAGCATGCGGGGTGGTCAGGTCAAACCGGGCTCCGGCGAGTACAACTTCGGCACCCAGGAGTGCTACATCATCAGGCACGGACGGATCGAAGAACCCGTCCGGGGCGCGATGCTGCTGGGCAAAGGACCCGACACGATTTCGAAAGTCGTGGCCGTGGCCAACGATCTGGCCACCGGGCCGGGCATGTGCGGAAGTCTGTCCGGATTCCTCCCCGTCGAGGTCGGGCAGCCGCACGTCCTGGTGTCGGCGATTGTGGTGGGAGGCGAAGCCCCGAACCCTGCGGCTGGGAGTGTGATGCGATGAGCGAAACGGCTGGCGATCCGCATGGTTCGGGGCGACGCATGACTCTGGACGAGGCGAAGCGATACGTGCTCGACGCCGCGCGGGCGCGCGGCATCGCCGCGGAGGTGCTGGGATCGCGGGCGCGCGAACTCACGGCCAGATCGCACCAGCAGCGGATCGAGCAGATCACGCAGGCCGTCCAGGGCGGGATCGGCGTGCGCGTGGTCGTCGATGGCCGCATGGGATACGGCTACAGCGAGGAACTGTCCACCGCGGCGCTGGACTGGATGCTGAACGAAGCCATCGACAACGCGCACCTGCAGACCGAGACCGACAAGTTCCTCCCCGACGGGACCGACGTCGGCCGGCACGACCTGGTGGGCGATGGGCTGGCCGCGCCCCTGGAATCGAAAGTCCGCACAGCGCTGGGCTTCGAGGGAACGCTCCGCGAGGACAAGCGGGTCAAGCAGGTCATGTTTGCGTCTTACACGGAGCGCGAAGGCGATGTGACGCTCGGATCCACGCAGGGCGCCGAAGGCGCGTACCGCCGCGGCGTCGCGGGGGTCATGGCGTCGGTCGTGATGCAGGAAGGTGAAAGTCTCAAACAGTCATGGGATGCCGACTGGGTCCGTGACATCCGCACGCTCGATCCGGCGCACACGGCGCTGGACTTCACCCAGCGCACCGGCCGCCTGCTGGGCGCGCGCCCGCTGCAGACGGGCCGCTACACCGCCTACTTTGAACCCAAGGCATTCGCGCAGCTGCTGGCCGCGTTCTGGCCAATGTGGAGCGGAAGATCGGTCAGAGAGGGGAAGAGCCGGCTGGCCGGCAAGCGCGGCGAACGGATCGCGTCATCGCTGGTGACGCTGATCGACGATCCGCTGCTGGCGGACGGCCTCGCCACACGGCCCTTCGACGCGGAAGGGGAACCGGGGCGGCCGCTCACCCTGGTGGATGACGGCGTGCTGACGAACTTCTTCACGAACTCGGAGACCGCCAGGGCGCTGGCGCTGCCCAACACAGGCCATGCCGCCCGGCACTATCGCGGCGTCGTGGACATTTCTCCGTCGAACTTCTACGTCAAACCGGGCGCCGGCATCCGGATGGACACGGGTGTCATCGTCGCAGAGATCTCCGGCGTGCATGCCGGCACGAACTCGATCAGCGGGGATTTCTCCGTCCAGGCCCTAGGGCTGTGGGCCGAGAACGGCGAGGTCGTCTACCCGGTGGAAAACTTCGCCGTGGCGGGCGACTTCCTCACGCTGCTGATGAACATTTCGGCCGTCGACGCCGCGCTGAAGTGGGAGTTCATGGGACGGATGGCGGTCGGCACGCCCACAATCGCGGTCACGGACCTGTCGTTTGCCGGAGTCTGAGGCCCGGTCTATTCTTCTACCCGCGAGAAGTGAATCACAGTCACCGTGTGCTCCATCGTGATGTTCCGGCCGCGGCCGTAGATCATCTCGAGGAACTCCACCAGTTCGTCGTGCCGGTGCAATTGCGGGTTGTCCCGCTCGATTTCCCGCGGGCTGACCTCGCGGATCGCCTTGACTTCGACGTGGTCGATCACCGCGGTGGCGATTTTCTTGCGCGTCCCGAACCGCCGGCCGACGGTGAGCCAGACGATTTGTCCCGCCTGGTACTTGTCTCGCTTGTCGCCGAGCCGGATCGTGGCGGTCTTGCGGCCGTCCCGGAGCTGCTCGGCGAAGACGGATGAATAGAAATTTAGGGCGTACACGGCAGACCTCCCTAGGTCGTAGGTCGTAGGTGATAGGTCGTAGGCAGGGACTTTCTACGACCTACGACCTATGACCTACGACCTCTGCTCAAGCATTGGGATCTTCAACTGGTGCCGCCGGGCGGCGTCGATCGCCTGGTCGTATCCCGCGTCGGCGTGGCGCATGATCCCTGTCCCCGGATCGGCCGTCAGCACCCGTTCGAGTTTCTGCGCGCCCAGATCGGTCCCGTCCGCCACGCAGACCTGGCCGGCGTGGATCGAGTACCCGATGCCGACGCCGCCGCCGTGATGGACGGCGACCCAGGTCGCGCCGGCGCTGGCGTTGACCAGCGCGTTGAGAATTGGCCAGTCGGCCACCGCGTCGGAGCCGTCGCGCATGCCCTCGGTTTCGCGGTTCGGTGAGGCGACCGACCCTGCGTCGAGGTGGTCGCGGCCGATGACGATCGGGGCCTGGACGTCACCCCGGCGCACCAGGTCGTTGAATGCCACGCCGGCCTGCGCGCGTTCGCCGTATCCCAACCAGCAGATCCGGGCCGGCAGCCCCTGAAACGGCACGCGCGCCTCGGCCAGGCGGATCCAGCGTGCCAGGGCGTCATTCTCAGGAAACAGCTCCAGGACCGCGCGGTCGGTCCGCAGGATGTCGCCGGGCTCGCCGGACAGCGCGACCCACCGGAACGGACCCTTGCCTTCGCAGAAGAGCGGGCGGACATAGGCCTGCACAAATCCAGGATAGGCGAATGCATCGGTGAACCCGGCCGCCAGCGCCTGCCCTCGCAGGTTGTTGCCGTAGTCGAACACTACGCTGCCCTGGCTCTGCAGGGTGACCATCGCCGCACAGTGCACCGCCATGGACTCCATCGACCGGCGCACATACGCGTCCGGCTCCCGCTGCCGGAGGTGCACGGCCTCTTCGGCGCTGACGCCCGCCGGGATGTACCCTCCCAGCGGGTCGTGGGCCGACGTTTGATCCGTCACCACGTCGAAGTGGACACCGCGAGCGGACAGCAGCGGGTAGACCTCCGCCGCGTTGCCGAGCAGCGCGATCGACGTCGGCCGGTGCGATCGGGCGGCTTCGTCGACCCATCGCAGCGCCTCGTCGACGCTGTCGGTGGCCCGGTCCACCCAGCCGGTCGAGCGCCGGCGGTGGATGCGCGCGGGATCCGCCTCGACGATGAGCGCCACTCCCTCGTTCATCGTGACCGCCATCGGCTGTGCGCCGCCCATGCCGCCCAGCCCCGCGGACAGCACCGTGCGCCCGTCCAGCGAGCCGGCGAAGTGCGTGCGCGCGACGGCGGCGAACGTTTCGTACGTCCCCTGCAGGATGCCCTGGGTCCCGATGTAAATCCAGGAGCCGGCGGTCATCTGTCCGTACATCATCAGGCCGGCCGCTTCCAGTTCCCAGAACTTCTCCCAGGTCGCCCACGCCGGCACCAGCATCGAGTTGCTGATCAGCACGCGCGGCGCCCATTCGTGGGTCCGGAAGACGCCGACGGGCTTGCCGGACTGGATGAGCAGCGACTCGTCGGATGCCAGGTCGCGCAGCGCGCGGGCGATGGCATCGAAGGCCGCCCAGCTGCGCGCGGCTTTGCCGGTGCCGCCGTAGACGATGAGATCATCGGGCCGCTCGGCGACCTCGGGATCGAGGTTGTTCATGAGCATGCGGAGGGCCGCTTCCTGAGGCCATGCCCGGCACGCCAGCCGCGTCCCTCGGGGAGCCCGCACGCGCCTGGCCGACGTCATTCCAGTGCCCCCACGGCGGTCTCGACCGCGGCGAGCACCGCTCCCGACCGGACGAGATGCAATCCTGCGGCGAGGTCGCCGGCCAGGACGCGATCACCATCCAACGGCGGCACCACCTCACGTACCGCGGCGGCCGCCGGGCGGGATCCCTGTCCCGGGGTCCTCGGCGCATGAAAGTCCAAGGCTTGCGCCGCGCAGATCAGTTCGATGCCCAAGACCTGCTGCGCGTGTTCGACGACCTGTGCGCCTTTGCGGGCGGCGATGGCCCCCATACTCACGTAGTCTTCCTGGTTGGCCGAGGTCGGAATACTGTCGACGCTGGCCGGGTGGGACAGCACCTTGTTCTCCGAGACCAGCGCCGCGGCCGTGTACTGGGCCAGCATCAGACCCGAATGGAGCCCGTACGTCCGGGTCAGAAACGGCGGGAGGCCCGACAGGTGGGGATTGACGAGCCGTTCGATCCGCCGCTCCGCGATCCCGGCCAGTTCGCTGGCCGCAATGGCCAGCACGTCGAGGGCCAGAGCGACGGGCTGCCCGTGAAAATTCCCGCCGGACACGATCCGTCCGGTCTCGGAGAACACCAGTGGGTTGTCGGTGGCCGAATTGATCTCGATCTCGATGACCCCTCTCACATAGGCCAGGGCATCGCGCGAGGCGCCGTGCACCTGCGGGATGCAGCGGAGTGCGTAGGCGTCCTGGACTTTGGGGCCCTCTCGCGGCTGGGCCAGGATCTCGCTGCCGGCAATCAGCCGGCGCAGATTTGCCGCGCTGGCACGCTGTCCGGGATGAGGGCGTGCGTCGTGGAGTGCCGGATCGAATGCCTCGGGGTGACCCCGGAGCGCCTCGAACGTCATCGCTCCGGCGACGTCGGCCGTACCAGCCAGCACGCGGGCATCCCATACCGCCAGCGCGCCGATGCCGGCCATCAACTGCGTGCCGTTGATGAGGGCGACGCCGTCTTTCCCCGCGAGTTCCGCCGGCCGCAGGCCCGCCGCGGCGAGGGCGTCGCCGGCGGGCAGGCGCCGGCCGTCGACCACCACCTCTCCCTCCCCGATCAGCGCCAGGGCCAGGTGGGCCAGCGGCGCCAGATCGCCGCTGGCTCCCACAGATCCCTGGGACGGTATCAGTGGATGCAGTCCCCGGTTGAGCATCTCCACGAGCAAGTCCACGAGGTAGGGCTGCACGCCCGACCGGCCGAGGGCCAGACCGTGCGCGCGCAGCAGCAGCATCGCGCGCACCACGGCTTCGCTCAGCGGCGGCCCGACCCCGGCGCAGTGGCTGCGGACAATGTTCACCTGCAGCTGCGCGGATTGTTCTCGTGAGATTCGCTCACCGGCCAGCTCTCCGACGCCGGTCGTCATGGCGTAGATGGGCCGCCCTTCGGCCATCAGCCGTTCCACGACGGCTCGCGATGCGTCCATGCGGGTGCGCCCAGCAGGAGAGAGGGCAACCATCGCCCTCTCTCGCGCGACCCGGACGACGTCCGGGATCGTCAGATGCTCTCCAACTTCAATGATCACGCCGGCCTGAGAGGACTGCTCCGCTTCCGGTCACTTGAGCGCCCCGAAGTACGTGGTGGCCACCGTCTTCTCCCCGCGCTTGCCGGTGACCGTCGCGATGACCGTGTCTTTGTAGTAGATGTTTGAGGTGACCGATTTGGCTACGGTCAACTGTGACGTCACGGCCTGAAACGCCAGGAGTCCTTCCGTTTCCAGGTTCTGACGCGCAACCTTCTTGACGTCGGCACTGACCGTCGCGAAGTCCGGCTCCACAGACACGACCGGCAGGTCGGCTTCCAGCGTGTCCCCGGGCTTCACCAATACCTCGACGATGCGGCCGGCAAACTGGGCCTTGCCGGCCACCAGCGGCTGCCCGTTGCTTCCCTTGACGAACGCCACCGTATCCCCGGCCTTGACCTGCATGCCGACGGTCGCCAGACCCGCAGCGAGCACCTCGCCGGACGCCTCCGCCCGCACCCGCGGCGGGTACGTGGCGGATTCGAAGTCGATCTCGACGGCCCCGGCGGCGTCATTGATGCGCACGGCCCGCACGGTGCCGGGCCCGATGATGTTCTCCACCAGGTTTTCCGCCACGATCTTCGGGTCCGGCGGCCTGCTCGCTTCCTCCTGCCGCCTCCGGTACTGGTAGTCCCACGCGAACAGACCGCCGGCGACGGCCACGACGGCGGCCACGTAGATGAGAATCGGGCCCAGCTGCAGACCCGTCTTCTTGGAGACACGACCTCGTGCCACTGCCCACCTCCACGTTTTCAATCGGGTGCGGTCTGATTATTCGTCGCCCGGAAGAGAGTCCCCTAGGCCCGTACGAACGCGATAGATTACCTGCTGCGTATCTGAAGCGGCTGCAAATCGCGTTCGTACGGGCCTAGCCCGCGGTCTCCCCACACTGTAGAATTTCTGTGGTGATCCGCGATGCCGCTTCCGGTTCCCTCGTTCTTTGATCCGGCACGAGTCGGACAGGTTTGGCGTGTCCCCTATCAGGAGCGCGCCGCGCAGGCCGCGGCGTGGGCGGCGGAACACGGCCTGCGGCCGGCCGCCGATGACGCCCGGCGCATCTGTCTGATCGCCGTCGACGTTCAGAACACGTTCTGCATCCCCGAGTTCGAACTGTTCGTCGCCGGCCGGACCGGACGAGCCGCTGTCGATGACAACATCCGCCTGTGCCGGTTCATCTACCGGAACCTGGATGTGATGACCCAGATCTATCCAACGATGGACACTCACACGGCGATGCAGATCTTCCATCCGGTGTTCTGGATCAACGAGGCGGGCGAGCACCCGGCGCCATACACGCTGCTGTCGGTGGAAGATGTGCGCAGCGGGCGCTGGCGCGTCAATCCGGCGGTGACCGCACGGCTGGAGAGTGTGGACCTGCCTTGGCTGGAGCGGTACGCGCAATTCTACGTTGAGCGACTGTCGGCCAGCGGCAAGTACGAGCTTACCATCTGGCCGTACCATGCCATGCTGGGCGGAATCGGCCACGCCCTGGTATCCGCCGTCGAAGAAGCGACCTTCTTCCACGCCATGGCCCGCGCCAGCCAGGCCGACTTCCAGACCAAAGGCGACAACCCGCTGACCGAAAACTACTCCGTCGTCCGGCCTGAAGTCCTCGACGGACCGGAAGGCCGTAAGATCGCGGAGAAGAACTTCCGGTTCATCCAGACGCTGCTGGACTTCGACGTGGTGATCATCGCCGGGCAGGCCAAGAGCCACTGCGTGGCCTGGACGATTGACGACCTGCTGACCGAAATCGCGGCCGTGGACCGGGCGCTCGCCCAAAAGGTCTACCTGCTGGAAGACTGCACCTCGCCGGTCGTCATCCCCGGCGTCATCGACTACACGGAGCAGGCCGACGCCGCGTTCCGGCGCTTCGAAGCCGC
>DATDQT010000130.1:0-20401 GCA_035292085.1 bacterium | reverse complement strand
CACCCGAGGCGAAATTCTGCGCGAACTGTGGGAAACCGCAGCGGCCGCCCTGTCCGGAATGCGGCGCGGAGATTCCGGAGGGCTCGCGCTTCTGCCCCAACTGCGGCATCGCGCTCGCTGCGACCCCTTCGCGCGCATCGGAGGGCCCGGTCCTGACGGCCGAAGCGCGCAAAGTCGTCACGATCCTCTTCGCAGACATCGTGAGCTCCACGGCGCTCACCGAGAAGCTCGATCCGGAAGACGCCCGCGAGGTCGCGCAAAAGTTCTACGAAATGGTCGAGCACGCCATTACGCGGTGGTACGAAGGCACGGTGGCCAACCTGCTGGGGGACGCCGTCCTCGCGGTGTTCGGCCTCCCAGTCTCGCATGAGGACGACCCTGAGCGTGCGGTGCGCGCGGGCCTGGCCATCCGCGATGCGATGCCGGTCCTCAACGCGCATCTCACAGCGGCCTACGGGGTGGAACTCGGCGTACGGGTCGGCATCAACACCGGCGAAGTCGTGGCCGCTTCGGGTTCGACGTTTGACCGCGACGTTCTGGTTTCGGATGCCGTGACCGTGGCGTACCGGCTGCAGGAAACGGTCACCGCGGGCATGGTGGTCGTGGGCGAGCGTACGCACCGCCTGGCCATCAATGCCATCGAATTCCGCGCCCTCCCGCCGATGAAGGTCAAGGGCAAGGCGGCAGCGCTGCAGGTCTGGGAAGCGGTCAAACCGCTGCCGGAGCGGACCGAGATCCGGCGGGCCACCGCCCCGCTGGTGGGCCGGCACGCGGAACTGGGGCTCCTGCAGCATCACTACACGCGCAGCCGCGATGGACAAGTCGTCCAGCTGGTCACCGTGTTCGGGCAGCCGGGGGTCGGCAAGAGCCGCCTGCTCCGCGAGTTCCTGGCGGAGGTGCGGGACTCCACCCCGCCGCCGCTGGTGCTGCGCGGCCGCAACGTCGCCTTCGGTGGACAGATCGGCTACCACGCCTTGCTCGACATCCTCCGCAGCCAGGCCGATCTGCTGGACACCGACAGCCCCGAGATGGTCCGCGACAAAGTCGCCGGCTGGCTGCGCGAGGTGCTGCCCGACCATGCGGAGCTGCTGGACGGCCTGCTGCTGGCGGTGAGCACGGAGGACGAGCCCGCCATCGATCCGAGCCTGCTGCGGCAGCGGCTGTTTGACGCGTGGCGCACCCTGATCGGCGCGCTCGCCGCCCAACGCCCGCTGATCCTGGCCCTGGAAGACCTCCACTGGGCGGACGATGGTGTGCTGGATTTCGTGGAGATGGTTTCACGCTCCGCTGAGCCGATGGCGCTCCTGGTCCTCTGCCTCGCGCGTCCGGATTTGCTCGAGCGCAGGCCGACGTGGGGCGGCGGGCGGCGCAACGCCGTCGGTCTGGACCTCACGCCGCTCCATCCTGACGAGACGGTCCAGCTGGTGGCCGCGCTCAGCAGCGACGCCCTGGCCCCGGAGCTGCGGCAGATGGTGGCACAGCGGGCCGAGGGGAACCCGCTGTTCGCCGAGGAGTTGGTCCGGATGCTGATGGAGGGCAGCACCCCGGGCGTCGCGATTCCGGATACCGTGCAGGCGGTGCTCAGCGCGCGCATCGACCGGCTCGCGCCGAATGAACGGAAGATCCTCCAAGCCGCATCCGTGGTCGGCCGGGTATTTTGGCCGTCGGCGGTGGCCCCGATCGCGGGACTCTCCGACGGAGAAATCGCCGACGCCCTGGAGAACCTGATCGTCAAGGAACTGATCCTCATCCGCCCCCGGTCGACCGTCGCCGGCGAACGGGAGTACTTCTTCCGGCACATCCTCAACCGCGACGTCGCCTACGGCCTGCTGCCGAAATCCGCGCGGCAGCGGGCGCATCTGGAAGCCGCGCGCTGGTTCTTGACGAAGTTCGCCGGCCGCCCGGAAGAAGTCGTCGAGGTCGTCGCCGAGCACTTCCGCCTGGGGGGCGATGATGTGCAGGCCGCAGACTACCTGCGGCGCGCCGGCGTGAAAGCCCGCCGGCTCTACGCCAACGCCGACGCCCTGCGGCTGTTCGATGAGGCCCTCGCGGCGGCAGACCGTGCCGCGCTGCCGCCCGGGGACCGGGCGCGCATCTACCGCGACCGCGGCGAGGTTCATCAACTGCTCGGCAACTACGGCGCGGCGCTCGAGGATTTTCGCACCGGCCTGACCGAGGCGCAGCGGGCGGGCGACCCCCGGCTGGAAGGGATTCTGGAGAACCGCATCGGCCTGATCCACCACCGGGAAGCGCAATTCGATGACGCGGCGGTGCATTTCACGAATGCCGTCGCCCTGGCCCGTGAGGCGCACGACGATCTCACCCTCGGACAGTCCCTCGTCGACCTGGCCAATATCGACTGGGACCGCCAGGTAATGCGGCCCGATCACCCGGCGCTGACCGAGGGGCTGGGTTTCCTCCGGGCGGGGGGCGACGGGTCCAGTCTGGCGCGTGCGCTCAACCTGCTGGCGATGTCGCACCTCGGCGAGGGCCACGCCGCGGCGGCGGTGGCGGCGGCGGAGGAGGCGTTGTCGGCGGCACGCGCCGCCGGGGACAAATCGAAGGAGGCGACGAGTCTCTCCTATCTGTCACGCATCCACGGCTTCGTCGGACAGTACGAAGACGCCATCCGGTTGGGCCGCGAGGCGATCGCCATCGCGGAAGAGATCGGGGACCGGCGCCGCAAAGCGTACTGCCTGACCTTTATCGGCGAACCCAGTGTGGCGATCGGCCGCTGGGGGGAAGCGATTGACCTGTTGGAGGAGGACCTGTTGCTGGTCCGCGAGTTCGCCAAGGTGCTGACACCGTGGCCCCACATGTACCTCGGCGTCGTCCTGCTTCACGCAGGGGCGAATGACCGCGCCCGCGATGTGCTGCGCGGCGGTATGAAGGCGCCGGGAGAGTTCCGCGGCGGCTGGCCGCCGATTGCCGCGGTCTGTCAAATACTGTATGGCCGCCTAAGCGGTGAGGAGGCGGTCGTGCACGATGCCATCGACAGGTTGCTGCGGTTCCCCCGCGGAGTCTTCGTGCCCGCAGACGGAGAAGTGATCGTGAACGCCGGGCAGATGCTCCTGGATGCATCACGGGCCGATGACCTTCGGACGCTGCTGGAGGAGAGCCGACCGGGAATCGAGCGCTTCCAGTCGATGGGGCATCTCGCGGGGGTGCGGATCGTTGAAGCCGGATTGGCCGCGCAGGAGGGGCGCCGCGATGACGCGCGGGCGCTGCTGCAAACGGCGCTGGACCTCAGCACCCACTGCGGGAATGTACTGACCGAGTGGCACGCCCGGGAGGCCCGCCTGCAACTGGAGCCCAGCGAGGAGGACCGGGTGGGGTTGAGGGCTCTCTTTGCGAGGATCGGGGCGTCTCTGCCGCCGGACCTCAGGGCGATGTTTGAGGTAAATCCGAGGGTGGCGCGTGTGTGAGCCGCGGAGAGTGGTCGAAGACCATGAGCGAGCCGCCGAAGGCGGCGAGTCGAATGGCGGTGGGGGTGGGATTTGAACCCACGAGGCGGTGTTACCCGCCTACGCGCTCTCCAGGCGCGCCGAATCGGCCACTCTCGCACCCCACCGTGTGGCTCTGTCAATAATATACGATGACAGGACAGCCGGTCGACCTCCTGCGGAAAGTGAGCCTCTTCAACAGGCTTCCCGAAGCGGACCTGGCAAAGCTCGCGGGACATCTCCGTGCGCGGCAGTACCGCAAGAACACGATGCTCTTTCATAAAGATCAGCCGGGGGACACCCTCTACGTCGTGGAGTCCGGACACATCCGGATCTTTCTCCCCACGGCCACCGGCGAGGAGCTCACGGTCGATGTCGCCGGGCCGGGAGACGTCGTCGGAGAGCTGGCACTGCTGGACGGGCGGCCGCGGTCAGCCAGCGCGCAGACGGTCGAAGAGACTGCGGTCCAGGTGCTCAGCCGCGAAGATTTCCTGCAGTACCTGACCGCGGCCCCGCGCCTCGCCGCGGCGCTGCTCGAACTCCTGAGCACGCGCCTGCGCCAGATCACGGAGTACGCCGAGAGCCTGGCGTTCCTCGACATTCACGGCCGCGTCGCCTGGGCGCTGCTGCAGCTGGCCGGCCGGCACGGCGTCGATCACCAGGGGCTCGAGATCGATTTCGACATGACCCAGACCGAACTCGCGAGCATGGTCGGCGCGACGCGCGAGCGCGTGAACCGTGCGCTGGCCTCGTTCCGCATTCAGGGTCTTATCGAGTTGCGGGGCAGAAAGATCGCTCTGCTCGACACCGAGAAACTACGGCAGCGGATCTACTGAAAACCTTCAGTAACTCGTACTGCCGGCGCCTCCGGACCTCGACTTGGACTGTGCAGCGGCCCTCGGCACGTAGGTGCCCCCGCCGACCGAATCGGAGAAGGTCAGCCGCAGCCCGCCGCGGCGGCTGTTCTCCCCGGTGGCGAGCAGCTCGCCCGCCCGCCGGATCGAGAATCTCACGCGGGAGACGGTGTGGAGCCGCCCGAGAATTGATCCCGTCGCCAGTTGCGCCTCGGCGACCAACCCCTCGCGCAGCGCCTCAAGCGCCTGATTGGCTCTGAACGTCGCCGACTCCCACCGGATGAGGATCGTCGCACCGCGATCGGCGACGGCCAGAGAGGTCACGCTGCCGGCACCGAGCACGTTCTCGGCCAGGCTGCGGGCAGCGGCCGCCAGCTCGTTGGCGCCCGCGTGGCTCACCGCGGTCAGCACGACTGCCAGAACGATCGGAATGGCCCCCCACCGTCGGGTCATGTCCGGCTCCTTTCGAGACCGGCGCACACTCATGACCTCCGGATTTCCACGGCGACCGGGACCCGGCGCGGTGTCTCGCGCTGCAGGGCTTGCCCTGAATCCGAGCGCAGTGAGTGGTTTAGGGCCTTCCTGAGCGCGTGCAGGGCCCGGCTCAGCCCGCCGGCCCGCCCGTTGTCCGCCGCCCCTCGTAGGGCCTCTCGCTGGAGGCGGGCCCGTGCGACGGCCCGCATCGCCTCGTACTGCCGCTCATCGATGAACCGCTCGGCTGCATTCATGCGGTTGTCCATGGCAGACCTCCGAATACTTTTGCGAACTGATTCATGGCCCGATCATACGAAGGGGGAGCGGGGGCAGCGATGCGACACGTCACAGGTGGACTGTGACAAACGTCACAGGGTATGATGGACAGCGGCTATGTCGCCCTTCAACGTACACATCAACTGGCGGAAATTAGGCGCGGGGCTGTGGGATTTCGGCAAGACCCTGCTCGTGGCGTTCGTCCTGGCGCAGCTGATCATGGTCTCGGTTGCCCAGGCGTTCCAGGTCGAGCAGTATTCGATGGAGCCGACGCTCCTGCCGCACGACCGGGTGCTCGTCGACAAGTTCCTCTACCGGATGCGGCAGATGCACCGCGGCGACGTCGTCGTCCTCAAGTACCCGCTGAATCAGTCGAGGAACTACATCAAGCGGATTATTGCCCTACCGGGGGATACGCTCGAAGTCAAGGGGGGCAAGCTCTTCATCAACGGCCGGAACCGCGTCGAACCATACCTCAACGGCGCGCCGCAGGGAAATTATGGACCGTTCAGAGTTCCGGCCGACTCCGTGTTCGTGATGGGCGACAACCGCAACAACAGTGAGGATAGCCGCGCCTTCGGTCCGGTGAAAACGGACCTCATCGTCGGGCAGGCCGTTTTCATCTACTGGCCGCCCAACCGGATGCGCCAGCTGCTCTTCCGCTAAACAAAAGCAGGCCGTGCACCCGCCGTCGACTGCCGTTCTCCAGGCGGTTTCGGCGCCGTTGGCTCGGATCAGGTGCCCCTGCGGCACACGAGAGCACTGACGTACCGTTGCTTCCTTCCGGATCTGGCGGGGTTGGCCAGATCTCGTTGCGCAGGACCCAATCGTCTTCACCACGCACGCCGGCCTGGCCCTGAAGCACAGCGCCTCGGGCGGGAGTTCAGCCCCGCTATAGCGGATTGCGGGTACAGGGAACCGCTAGCTCCCCACCTAGCACGGCCAAGAACAATGTTACTACGGGATCACGGGATCATGGGGATCATGCGACAGCAGAAGTCCCGTAGTCTGTGTTCAGAGGTTCCATCCGTACAGGGTTGAGAGGATGGCCACGAGGTTGTTGACCGCGTGAACCATGACCGGCGCCACGAGGCTGCCCGTCCGGTCGTACGCGTAGGCCAGCACGACCCCCAGCGCAAGAATCGGCAGAAAGTGGATGAGCTGCAGGTGGACGGCGGCAAAGAATGCGGCAGAGGCCAGGATGGCCGTCGTCCGCCGCCAGCGGGCCCGCATGGCGCCGAAGGCAAACCCGCGAAAGAAGAGCTCCTCCGTCAGTGGAACCACGCCGCAGATCAGGATCACAATCAATGCGATGTCGCCCGCGCTCACCGGCCCTTGGAGGATCCGTTCCACTGGTACGGCGGCGTGCTCGAGCTCGTTCAGGCGCTCGGCCTGGGCCGGCCCCATCACCATCCCGGCAATTTCCAACGAGATCGTCTCGGCAACGGCACTGATCGGAATGGTGACCAGGCCGAGGGCAATCCCCACGGCCGCCAGCCGGAGGGGATCGCGCCCCACCAGACCTACCGACGGTAGCGGCAGCCGGTACCGGATGGCGACGACGTAGAGGACGATGCCGACGGTCAGGCCCGACTGGAGCAGGACCGCCGCGGTCAAATCGGGGAGACTGTCGCTCCGCCCGAGGGCGAGCCCCTGGGCGATCGCAATGGTCAGCAGAGAGACCGCGGTGATCGCGCCGAGCACCTCGCCCAGGCCCCAGATGCCGGCCTCGCGCTTTGGAGGCCGGCCGGCCAGCAGCCATCCCGACCCGACCAGGAGGACAAGGAAGACAAGGTACCATACGGCGGCGCCGTCCAGCACGGACGAAGTGGTTCGGCGCACCGCGTAATTGCTCCTGGGCCGTTCCAGACACCGGGCAAGGAGTGACTACGGCCGCGGCGAAATTTGCTCGCATGCCCCATCTGTCGTTCTACCGGAAGTGGCGTCCCCAGACATTCGCAGACATCATCGGCCAGCAGCGTGTCACGCGCACGCTCCAGAACGCGATCCGGACGAAGCGGGTGGTGCACGCCTACCTGTTCGCCGGCCACCGCGGGACCGGCAAGACGACGACCGCCCGGATTTTCGCCAAGGCGCTGAACTGCCTGAGCAGCCCGGAGCCGGTTGCGGAGCCGTGCGATGCCTGTGCCAACTGCGAGGCGATCAGCGGCGGCTACTCCGTAGACGTTATCGAAATCGACGCGGCCAGCAACCGCAGGATCGAGGAGATCCGCGACATCCGCGACCGGGTGCACTTCGCGCCGACCCAGGGACGGTACAAAGTGTACATCCTCGATGAAGCGCACATGCTCACCGCCGAAGCCGCGAATGCCCTCTTGAAGACCCTGGAGGAACCACCGGAACTGGCCATCTTCATCCTGGTGACGACGGAACCGCACAAGCTGCCGGCGACGATCCTCTCCCGCTGCCAGCGCTACGACTTCCGCCGGGTGTCCCTCCACGAGATCATCGGCCGGCTCCGGCACATCGCCACGGCCGAGGGATTCGCGATCGACCAGGATGCGCTGGACCTGATAGCCGTCAGCGCCGACGGCTCCGTGCGCGATGCGGAGTCCGTGCTCGATCAGGTCGTGTCGTTTGCGGAAGGGACGATCACCCGCGAGGACGTGTCGGCGGTGCTGGGCACGATTGAAGAAGATGCGGCGTTCCGGTTCGCCGACGCGGTAATTGCGCGGGACGTCGGTGCCGGATTGACCCTGATCAACCAGTTCGCGGCCGAAGGCAAGGACATGCGGCAGGTCCTCCGCACGATGATCGAGCACTTCCGCAATCTCCTCGTGGCGAAGACGACGGGGAACCCCGCGGAGATTCTCGACCTGCCTGAAAGCCGCGCGCGGGCGGTGCGCGCGCAGGCGGAACCGGTGCCGCTGCCCGACGTCCTCCGGGCGCTTCAGGTTCTGTCGCAGTCCGATGTCGAGGCACGCGAGGCCCGCCTGAGCGTTCCCGTACGGTTTCTCCTGGAAATCGCACTGGTCCGCCTCTGCCGGCCGGAGATGGATCCGACGCTGGAAGGGCTCGGGGCCCGGCTGGAGGAGCTGGAACGACGGATCGGAGCGGCCGGCCCATCTGCACCGCCTGCCAAGCATGCCCTGGACCCAACCGATCCCGATCCGCGGGGAAACGGAGACGTCCAGGCGGCGGCCGGGGCCGTCCCCGCGGCGGCCATCGCGACCGGCGCCGTGGCCAGTCCGGTGCCCGCAGTGATCGCCATCGACGACATCCGCAGTCAGTGGGCCCGGATCCTCGAACAGTTGAAGCGGACGAAGATGTTCTGCCATGCGCTGCTCATCGAAGGGGTGCCGCTGCGCGTCGACGGGACGACGCTGGTCGTCGGGCTGCGGACCGGCTACAACTTCCACATCGAGAACCTGCACAAGCCCGAAAACCGGACGGTGATCGAGGCCGCGCTGGAGCAGGTCCTGCAGACCCGGCTGCGGCTGCAGTGCGTCATTCACGACGCCGCAGCGCCGGCCGCCGCCGAACCCGCGGCCGATCCGCTCGTCGCCAAGGCCCTGGAGCTCTTTGGCGGGCACGTCGTTGACATCCGCAGGGTCGACTCATAATCGTGGATGGTTGATCGATCCACGATCTACCATCGGGGTGTTGGGGTGCGCGACCTCGGCAAGATGATGAAGCAGGTCCAGAAGATCCAGCAGGATGCCGCGCGGATCCAGGAAGAACTGCGCCTCGAACGCGTCGAGGCCACCGCGGGCGGCGGGGTGGTCAAAGCCGTGGTCAACGGTCACGGCGAAGTGTTGGCAGTCACACTCGATCCGGCCGTGGTCGACCCCACCGATGTCGCAATGCTGCAGGATCTGATCGTCGCCGCAGTCTCCGAAGCGCAGCGCGAGGCCAAGCAACTCTCCGAGCGGCGGATGAAAGACCTCGCCGGCGGATTGGGAATCCCGCCGGGCCTTGTCTGAGTGTACGCCGAACCCCTGGCCCGACTAATCGAGGAACTCTCCAAAATGCCGACCGTGGGGCCGAGGACGGCGCAGCGGCTGGCCTTCTACATCCTGCGCATGGCCCCGGAAGACGCGGCACGCCTCAGCCAGGCCATCCTCGACGCCAAGGCCAAGATCCGCTACTGCAGCGTGTGCTTCCACATCACCGACGTCGACCCGTGCGCAATCTGCTCGAACCCGAGACGAACCCGCAGCATGATCTGCGTGGTGGAAGATCCGCGGGACGTCCTGGCGATGGAGCGGACGCGCGAATATCGAGGATTGTACCACGTCCTCCACGGGGCGATCTCTCCGCTGGACGGCGTCGGCCCGGATGACCTGAAGATTGCGGACCTGCTGCGCCGCGTGCAGTCCGGCGAGGTCGCCGAGGTCATCGTGGCCACCAATCCGCGGGTCGAGGGAGAGGCCACCGCGATCTATCTGGCCAAACTGCTCAAGCCGCTCGGGATCAAGGTGACCCGCATCGCGCACGGGCTGCCCGTCGGCGGCGACATCGAGTACGCCGATGAAGTCACCCTTGCGAAAGCCCTGGAGGGCCGGCGCGAGATGTAGGCGGGCGGCGGCGAGTGGGCTCGCCCCGAGCGGAAGTCTGAGGCGGCCGCATCCAAATCGCAGGCCGAAGGCTGCATAGAAGCCAGCGGCCGACGAGGTCTGGAGCGAAGGCGAGCCCCGAGCAAAAGCCGCCCTCAAGATGGGCGCGGCCTCTACCCGCCCACCCGTGCTGTTCTTGCTGACCGTGCGCGTATTCTCTATACTTCAATCGGTGACCAACGCAATGGAATTCGTGAGTCCGACAATCGGGAAATTGTCGTTCGAGCAGATGTTTGGGGCGCTGGTCGGCTACATGGCCGAGGAGCCCGACCAGCACTACCACCTCATCATCGGCACGGACTCCCTGCTCAGCGACCAGACGTGCTTCGTCACGGCGATCATCGTCCACCGCGTGGGCCACGGCGGCCGGTACTTTTACCGGAAGATGTTCAACCGCAAGATGGACAGCCTGCGGCAGCGGATCCTGTTCGAGACCTCGCTGAGTCTGGAAACGGCGGGGCTGGTGAGTGCTGAGCTGGCCCGCAACGGCCATTCAGAATTGCCGCTGGAAATCCACCTCGACGTCGGCCCCAACGGCGACACTAAGCGGATCGTGCGCGAGGTCATCGGCATGGTGAACGGGTCCGGATACACGGCCGTCACCAAGCCGGATGCGTACGGCGCTTCGAAGGTAGCGGACAAGCACTCTAAATAAGACCGGTCAGCGTCTTTCGGGCTGCCATCCCCACACCGGCAGCGTGTCGATCGGCGCGTAGTCATCCGTCAGCACCGGCACGTCGGCGGTGGGAATCGCCTTCTCGTAGTAGTCGTTAAGGAACGCCGCCTGCAGGACCGGCGAGACCCGCTTCTCGCGCCGCAGCAGGCCCAGCGCCCCGACCATCTCCCGTTTGGTGATCCTCGGCCGGTTCGTCGCGATGAGGATGATGCTGCGGACCTCCTGCTCGTCGCGGCGCAGTGCGACACTCACGCCGAACGGGTAGAGGGTGGGAAACTCGCTCGCGTAGGTCTTGTACAGCGCGCGGAACAGTTTGCTGTCAGGCCCTTCCAGGAAGCCCACGATGTGCGCGGCGATGATCCCACCCGGCGCCAGTTTGCTCTTCGCCAGCTGCAAGAACTCGCGCGTGGCCAGATGGAAGGGTATCCCTTCAGCGTTGTACGCATCCATCACGATCAGATCGTACCGGCCCTCCGCGCGCCGGACGAACTGCCGGCCGTCCTGGGTGATGATGGCATGCCGGCGGTCTTCGGTCACCTGGAAGAACCGCTTCGCCACGTCGACGACCACGGGGTCGATCTCGACCGACTCGACCGTCGCCTGCGGGTAGTCGTGGAGGATGCGCTTGGAGATTGACCCGGCCCCCAGGCCGACCATCAGCACCCGCTTAATGCCGGCATCGAACAACCACGCGAGCTGCGCGTAGTCGGGATAGCGGTGCGGGCTCTCCAGCGGGTTCTTCAAGAGCATCCCGCCCTGCAGCGACCGGTCAAACCGCAGCAGCCGCCATGTCGCGTCCTCGTAGACGCGGATGTGATGGTAGACCGTATCCTTTTCGAAGATCAATTGCAGGCCGTCGCTCTGCGCGGCGGTCGGAGCGGACAGCCCCGTACCGAAGCGAGGGGGAGTGAAACCCTGGGCGGCAGACTGTGCCTGCGCTTGGTCCGGGGCCAGGACAAGCAGCAGGAGCGACGCCGTAACGACCTGCCGCACCAGCCGGCGGGCATAGACCGCACGGGCGGCGAGCAGCCCCGCGAACGCCAGCAGCGACACCCCCAGCGTGTAGAGGATGGCGCGCACGCCCATCGCGGGAATGAGGACGAACGCCGTCAGCAGCGTCCCGGCGATGCTCCCGGCGGTCGAGATCGCGTACAGCAGCCCCGCGGTGTTGCCGACCGTGGCCAGATCGGTCGCGGCCAGTTTGATGGCAAACGGCGAGGTCGCCCCCATCAAGATGCTGGGAAGCACAAACAGGACGATGGACGCCAACAGCGGGCTCAGCCGCGGTCCGAGATCCCATGCCGAGAACGCTTCCAGCACGGGCCGGAAAATCAGCGGCAGCGCCAGGATCAAGACTCCCGCCAGGCTGATCGAACTCGCCAGCACGCCGGCCCGGGGCCACCGGTCCGCCGCCCGCCCGCCGAGGTAGTACCCCAGGCTCAACGCCGCCAGAAAGATGCTGATCAGGCTGCCCCAGACGTAGACGGAACTGCCGAAGTAGGGGGCGAGCACGCGGCTGCCCACGATTTCGAGCCCCATGAGGACTGCGCCGGAACCGAACACCACGATGCGTAGAACCACGATGACCTCCTATGCTACAACCGACGACCCACGCCGATCACCCGCAGTCCGTTCATGTACGGCACGAGGGCTTCGGGCACGCGCACCGTCCCATCTCCCTGCTGGTAGTTCTCCAGCACCGCGATCAGCGCGCGGCTGGTGGCGATGGCGGTCCCGTTCAGCGTGTGCGGATATACGGTGCCGCCGCTCCGCCGCACGCGGATCCCCAGGCGCCGGGCCTGGAAATCCGTGCAGTTGCTGCAGGACTGCGTCTCTCCGTAGGCCTCCCGGCCGGGCATCCACGTCTCCAGATCGTAGGTTTTCGCCGACGGTGCGCTCGTATCACCTCCACAGATCGCGACCACGCGGTAGGGCAGACCAAGACGCTGCAGGATGCGCTCTTCCAGCGACACCAGGTACTCGTGCTCGTCCCAGGACGTCTCGGGGGCGGTGATCGAAAACATCTCGAGTTTGTCGAACTGGTGCACCCGGTAGAGACCGCGCACGTCCCGGCCGTAACTGCCGGCCTCGCGGCGGAAGTTCCACGAGATCCCCGCCAGCCGCAGCGGGAGGCGGTGTTCGTCCAGCGTCTCGTCGCTGTACATGCCGGCCAGGCTCTGCTCGGAGGTACCGATCAGCGCGAGGCGCTCCCCCTCCAGTTGGTAGACCTGCTGGACGTCGAGATCGGCGCCGCCCCAGGCGCCGATGATGATCTCCGGGCGGACCGCGAACGGGGTAATCACCGGCGTGAAGCCCTCTGCGACGAGCATGTCCATGCCCAGCCGCATCAAAGCCTGCTCCAGCAGTACGCCCGCGCCGCGCAGGTAGTAGAAACGGGCGCCGGAGACCTTGGCCGCACGCTCCACGTCGATGATGTCCAGGCGCGTACCCAGGTCGAGGTGGTCGAGCGGCTGGAACTGAAACTGGGGCGGCTCGCCCCAGTACCGGAGCGGGACGTTCTCGCGTTCGTCATTGCCCGGCGGGACGCTCTCGTGGGGGAGGTTCGGAAACTCCAGCAGCGCGCGGGTGAGTTCCGCGTCGACTTCCTTCAGCATCGGTTCCAGCGCCTTCAGCCGCGCCGCGACCTCCCGCATCTGGGCAATGCGATCCGCCTTTTCGGGTCCCTGCAGACGCGCGATTTCCCCCGACGCGCGGTTCTGATCGGCGCGGTAGCGCTCGACGTCCTGGAGCAACTCCCGTCGGCGCCGGTCGATGTCGAGTGCGGCGTCGACCAGGGCGGGATCCCGGTGCTTCTTGCGGATCCCCGCTCTGACGAACTCCGGATTGTCGCGCACCAGTTTCAAGTCAAACATCCAGAATCACCCGGGCCCGCCACTCGGCGTTCCTGCGCACCTGCACCTGATGATACGTCGCCGCCTTGACGTCCATACGAAACCGGTGCCGGGCGGGATCGACCGGTTCCCCCGCGACCTCGGCGACCAGGGCGCCCGGCTCGGACACCTCTGTGACGGTGACGGCAGCGGGCACGAAGCCGTCCGCGTTGAGCAGCACCAGCAGTTCATTCAACCAGTCCACCAGCAGCCCTTCGAGGTCGCCGGCCTCGACCCGGACCCGGCGACGCTCGGACTCGCGGACGCCCGCCGGATCGATCAGCAGCGACAGCATCCCCGCCGCGGCGCTGGCGAAGAGTTCCTCCAGCGAGTCTCCGCGCGCTTCGATGCCGACGTCGGCTGTGTGCTCAAACGTTTCGTATGGAGGGGTCATCGCCGGGCCCGGTCTGTCCCAATGCTACAATGAACCGGAATACGGCGCCAGAAAGGAGGTGCGCGCACATGAACGAGCGTGATCGCGTCCGTCTCACCAGCATGGTCGCCTGCGCCGGGTGAGCATCCAAACTGAGTCCTGAGGACCTGGCGCAGGTCCTGCGCCACCTCCCGGTGCCGACAGACCCGAACCTGTTGGTCAGCGCGGCCACCTCCGATGACGCGGCCGTCTACCGGATCAGCGCCGATCTCGCGCTGGTCCAAACGGTGGACGTGTTCACCCCCGTCGTCGACGACCCGTACCACTACGGAGCCGTCTCGGCGGCCAACTCGCTGTCGGACGTCTACGCGATGGGGGCGAAGCCGCTGCTGGCCCTGGCGGTCGTGGGGTTTCCGCGCGGCCGGCTGCCGCTGTCGGTGATGGGCGACATCCTCCGCGGCGGGGCGGACAAGGCGGCGGAAGCGGGGGTCGTCATCGCCGGCGGCCACAGCATCGACGATCCGGAGCCGAAGTATGGGCTGTCCGTGACGGGCCTCGTGCATCCCGATGCGATTGTCCGAAACGTCGGCGCCAGGCCCGGCGACCAGCTGATCCTCACCAAACCGCTGGGGATCGGGATCATCACCACCGGCATCAAACAGGACAAGACGTCATCCGCCGCGGCCGATGAAGTCATTGTGGTGATGGAACGGCTCAATCGTGACGCGTCCGACGCGATGGTGGAAGTCGGGGTGCATGCCGCCACCGACGTGACCGGGTACGGCCTGCTCGGCCATCTGTACGAGATGACGTCCGGCAGCGGTGTGACCGCGCGCATCTGGTACTCCCGCGTCCCGGTGCTGACCGCGGCGCACGAGCTGGTCAGGCAGGGAGCCATCGCCGGTGGCACGGGGCGCAACTACGAGTACCTGCAGCCCCGGGTCACCTACCGAGGGCTGGATGAACCTGACCAGTTGATTCTGTGCGACGCGCAGACCTCGGGGGGCCTGCTGATGGCGGTGGCCCCACAGAAGTTCGACGCCCTGGTCGCGGCACTGCGGCGCAGGAACGTCGATCCCGTCGCCCACGTCGGAGAAGTTACCGATCCCGGCGACGGCCGTATCGAAGTCGTCGACACCGCCGGCCCCGCGTAGGATTACCTTTCCGCCTCGAACTCCAGCGTCAGCGGGATGGCCCGGCTCAACGAGTCTCCGACGGGGGAGGCCTGTTCCACTGCCCGGCGCAGGTGCTCGAGCTGTTCTGCCGTGGCCCCCGGCGCGGAGAGTTTGATCGTGTAGGTGATCTGATCGTAGCCCGGCGGAGGACCATCCTCAATGCCGTACAGCCGCTGAACCGTGAAGTGCCCCCGCGCCTCGATCGTCAGCCGCTCGAGTTGGATTCCCAGCAATGTGGCATGGAGCGCAATGAGTTCCACGTCACATCCGGTGAGCGCGCCGAGGAGTGCTTTCATCGAACTGGGCTGTCCCTCACCGCCCGTGGACATCGTGAATCCCTCGCCCTCGATGCGGGCCTCGCTCTTGCCCACCCAGTGGGCCGTCACCACGGGATTGCGCTCTGCTTTCTCCAGATTGCGTTTCACGTTCTCAATGTGCCCTCTGAGTACCCGTACGTCATAACCGTTCACGATCGCACCTCCCGCCCCCGGGCGCGCTCGTAGGAGTAGAGGTGCTGCTGAGCGTACCCGGCCAGCGTGCTGAATCGTCCGCGGGCAAACGCCTGAATGTCCCGCACCGACTTGCTCGCGCCCCTGAAGTACCGGCGTTCGACGGCACGCTTCACCCACACATCCACGGGAAACGCCTCCCCCCTGCCGTAGGCGAACAGCAGCACACAGTCGGCGACTTTCTCGCCCACGCCCGGGAGGTCCAACAATAGAACGCGGGCCTCCTCGTAAGCCACCGCGGCCGGCGCGGCGAGGTCGAAGCGGCCGCCATCAACACACCGCGCGAGGGCCCGGACGTACGGTGCCCGGTAGCCGAGCAGGCATCGACGCAGTTCGAAGAGACCCGCCCGGGCCAGCCGGTCGGGACTGGGGAACGACCAGGCCGTCTCGCCGAGCCGGTCTCCGAAGGTCCGACACAACCGGTCGAGCGTCAACTCGATCTTGGGGATGTTGTTGAAGGCGGAGACCACAAAGCTCACCAGGCACTCCCACGGGTCCTGGCGGATCAGCGCGATCCCGGTCGTCGAAGGCAGGATCCGGCGCAGGACACGGTCCGCTCCAAGCGTCTGCTCGATCGCTGAGAGGGGTTGATCCAACCCGAGGTAACTGAACAGACGATCCCGTTCTCTGGAACCGCCCAGCCCCAACACCTCGATGCCCCCGTCCCGCTGCCGGAGCGTGATCGGTCTGCCGGCAAACACCCCGTGGGCCGTATCGCCATCGACGCGCCACCGGAATGCCTGCCCGCACGTCAACGTGCGAAACAGACTGTATGGTGGCGAAATTGAGAGCTCGCTCATAGTTCCATCGGATCGGCGGCGTTGAGGATGAGCTGCGACCACGTTTCCATCCGGTCCCGCAGCGCGCGGACCTCCGCGGGATCGGCCAAGCGTCCTGACAACACGTCGGACTCTCTCACCGTGATATCTGGCGTCTCTACCTCCACAATGTGAACGAGTCCGAAGTGAACTCGCCCGACAGGGTTGGAATCGTCGTTCAGCACTCCGACCAGACGGGCCTGCCATCCGCCGCCGACGAGGAGTTCTTCTTCGAATTCGCGCTTGAGCCCCGCGCCCACGAGATCGGCAGCGCCGGCCACGTCGGACTTGTTGATATGCCCGCCCACCCCGATGCTGTACTTCCCGTGCAGGCGCGCCTCGCCGCCGGCTCCGGACCGCTGGAACAAGAACAGTTGTCCGTCATGGCGGACGATGAGGTACGGAATGATCTGCTTGTAGCCGGGGTCATCTTCCATGTCGCCGCGGCGCCGGAACGTCGCATGGGTGCGAACCCGGGCGAGGAACTGCTCGGCACCCGCCGGCGAGAAACCCTGCACGACCTCGGGGAGGAGCAGCGGCCGCGGCACGACGAGAATCTCTTCGCCGGCTTCCATTGCTGCGCTATTCCGGAGCATACGGGCGATCCCCTGGGGGACCGTGGTCATTGAGGGCTTCGAATTGCGCGATTTGCTCATTGAGGCCCAGGACGGTGACTTCATCGCCGGCGCGGAGAACGGTAGCGGCGCCGGGACTGCGTACCTCCACTCCGTCGGGACGGCGGACGGCAACGATCCACACCCCGGTCCTGTCCCGGATTCGGGCTCGTCCAAGCGAAATGTCGGCAAGTATCCCGTCGCGAATGGTCACGGTCTTCGCCCTCAACAGATGCTCCAGCGCGTGCGTCGGCAGCTCACCAAATGGGGCGGTGCCCACGATCCCACGCTGCTGTTCCATGTAGGCTCGGACGTCTTCATGGGCCACGCCCAACCGCTCGAGTCCGTGGCGAAGCAGTGTCTGTGCCGCCTCGAACTCCGGCTGGATCACTTCCGACGCACCCGCTTCGATCAGGGCATCACGCTGCGTCAGCTGCTCCGATCGCGCCAGGATCGGCAGTGCCGGGTTCAATTCCCGCAGACGGCGTACGGCGAGCCGCGTACGTTCGAAGTCAGGAATGGCCACGACGGCAAGACGTGCGTTCTGCGCTCCCGCCCGCCGCAGCACGGGTTCGCTCGCGGCGTCGCCGAACACGCATGGAATGCCGCGGGCCCGTACCGCTTCGACAATGGTTATGTCCAGATCGACGACCGTGTACGGAATGTCGAACGCTTCGAGGGACTCGCCCATGACGCTGCCAACCCGGCCGAACCCGCATAGGACGACGTGTCCTGAGGACGCCTCCTCCGCTCCCGCAAGACGTGGGGCGGGCAGGTGAGGTTCTTCGATGAGCCGATGCGCCAGCGCCGCTAGGCCGGCGCTGGCCAGAATGGACAGCAGCGCGGCGGTCAGGATCGCATGATAGAGACCGGGACCGATCAGGGCGGCGGAGAGTGCCACCTGTGCCAGGACGAATGAGAACTCGCCGCTCTGCGCCAGGTGGAGGCTTACCAGGGCAGCGGTTGGCCACGGGTACCGGAAGAGCCGCAGGACCGGGACCCGCACCACGAACTTTCCCACGACAATGATGCCCAGCATCATCGCCACGAGCGGGAGATCGGCTCCCAGCTCCTGAGGGCGAATCAGCGTTCCCATCGACACGAAGAAGAGCGCGCCGAACAGGTCGCGCATCGGCAGCACGCGCGCCAGGATCTCGTGAGTGAACTCAGACTCGCTGATGATCAGACCACCCAGAAACGCTCCCAACGCCAGTGACAGCCCCAGGCCGCTGGACAGGGCGGCCGTCCCAATCCCGATGACCATGGCGACGAGGATGAACATCTCCGCACTGCCGGTCCGCGCCACCCTCGCCAGGATCTTTGGCACGATCCTGTTCGCCAGGTAGAAGAACGGGACGAGCACGACGAGCGCCCGCCCGATGGCCTCCGTGAAGGGACCGATGCGTCCCGACCCCCCGCCGGCCAGCAGCGGCATGAAGATGATCAGAGCGACAACGAGCAGATCCTCCGCCAGCAACGTCGCGACGGACAGCCGCGCATGCGGGGTCTTCAATTCGCCGCGTTCGAGGAACAGCTTGACGACGACCATGGTGCTGGCCACGGAAACCACGATGCCGGCCGCCGCGGCCTCAACTGCCGGCAGGCCCAGCATCATGCCCACCCCTGTCGTCAACGCCACGACGAGGAACATGGTGAGCGGCGCCCCTACGGTGGCCGGGGCGCCTAGACGGACCATCTCGTGCAGTGAGAATTCGATGCCGATGGAGAACATGAGCAGGATGACACCGATCTGGGCTATGACCTCGAACGTGCGAATGTCCTGGATCGCAGGACCGGGTGTGAACGGACTGATCAGCAGACCACCGATGACATAGCCGACGAACAACGGCTGATGGATCAGGCGGGCCAGCACGCCGCCGACGAGCGCTGCGGCGACGACCAGCGCGAGATCACGAAAGAATGGCGTTTCAGCCACAGGGACGGATCCGGGTCACTCGTCCCGACCCATGACTTTCGCCAGCGCCTCGGCCTCCGTGATCTCGGGGACCGGGCGTGGGAACACCAACCGCAGCAGGACCGGCGTGATCACCGTCGTGGCGAGGACCATGATGACCATGACCGCGAATCCCCGTTCCGCCAGCAGCCCGGTCTGCACGCCGATGGCCGCGATGATCAACCCGACCTCCCCCCGGCTGATCATCCCGATCCCCACGCGCAGCGCACTCGGCCGGGGAAACCCCGCCGCCAGCGCGCCCCCGCCGCAGCCGATGATCTTGCCCAGCACGGCGGCAAGCACAATGACCAGCGCGAACGGGAGGTCGGCGGCATCCAGGAGCCGGGCATTTGTCTGCAGGCCGATGCTGATGAAAAATACCGGCACGAGGATCGCGTACGTGAAGCCACGGATCCGGTGTTCGATCTCCTCCCGGAATCCCGCCTGCGTCACGAGCACGCCGGCAATGTAGGCGCCGGTGATCGAGGCCACGCGGCCGATCGATTCCGCGCCCCACGCCAGCAACAGCATCGCCACGACCGTGAACGCCAGCACGCCTTCGCTCACCGGGACCCGCTGGAACCGCCGCAGCCCCCAGGCCATCAGCCAGCGCCCGCCGAGGATGGCCGCCGCAAAGAACACCACCATCCGGAGGACCACACCCCCGATGGCGGCGGCGCCGCCGGCTTCGGCGCCGGTGAGCGCGACGAACACCGAGAGCACAATGATCGCGATCACGTCGTCGATGACCGCCGCGGCCAGCAGCGTCGTTCCCTCGGGCGACTCCAGCTGCCCGAGTTCGATCAACGTCTGGACGGTGATGCTCACGCTGGTCGCCGCCAGGACGATTCCGATGAAGAGGGCGTGGTTGGTCTCCGTCCCGAAGGACACTGCGACGAGTGCCCCAAGCACCAGCGGGACAAACACGCCGGCCGCTCCCGCGACCGTCGCCACCTTTCCCACGCGGCGCATCTGCGCGAGGTCGGTCTCCAGTCCGGCAATGAACATGAGAAAGATGACGCCGACGTTGGCCAGCTGCGCGACCACCGCGTCCAGCCCGGAATCGCGGAACAGCGGTGTGCCCAGCACGTCGAGCAGGGACGGCCCCAGCAGGACGCCGGCGAGGATTTCTCCCAGGACCGCGGGCTGCCCCACGCGCAGGGAGAGCCACCCCGCCGCCTTCGCGGCCACGATGATGAACGCTAATAGTAGAAGGAACTTGAGCAGGTGCGCGTGGTCGATCTGCATCGCAAGTACATTTGACTTCCGTCCGCCCACAAGCCAACCCTGCCCGGCGCACACCGCTGCAAATTAGCCCACTTGAGTCATTGCGGGATCCGTAACGGTGGTGTTCACTGGTGGCGGCCTGTGGATAAGGTGCCAGGCACCGCGCCAGGAGGCTTGAGTGATGGTGCCCGCGGCTCGAACGTCTACAGCAAGAAGAGCACCCCGAAGTAGAGGACCATCAGGATCAACCCCAGCGGCACGCCGACCCGCGCCCACGTGCGGCTCCGGATGCCGAGCTTGTTCGCGGCAATGATATTGGGGATGTTGCCGGGGATGAGCATCCCTCCGCTGATCAGCAGCCCCATCAGCACCGCGCGCACCTGCTGCGTCACCATCTGCGGGCTGATCTCCGCCGCGGTCAGGGTGGCGTTGTCGAGGATCGCCGACACCATGTTGATCCAGTACAGCAGCCGCGCGTCGAGCGCGATGATGTAGCGGTCGATGACCGGCTTGAACCCCTCGCCCAGCAGCGTCAGGGCC
>DATDQT010000129.1:0-4187 GCA_035292085.1 bacterium | reverse complement strand
CAGACTCGACGACTGACCCGAGCCATGCTCGACCGCGTCTTCAGGACCGCCCGCCGCCAGCTGAGCCCCGGCGCAGACGGCTCCGGCCTGTGAGCAGCCGCGCCCGATGGTGGCTCGTTGCGGCATTCATCTTCCTTGCGGCCGTCCGTATCCTCATCGCATGGCAGCTCCCAATCACCGACGACGAGGCGTACTACTGGACCTGGTCACAGTCCCCGCAGTGGGGCTATCCTGACCACCCGCCGCTGATTGCAGGGATCATCAAACTCACGACGTCCCTGTTCGGGGACGGCCGGCTGGGGATCCGGCTCGGTCCCCTTCTCTTCACGCTGGCGACGGCAGTGGTAGTGTACGTCCTGGGCCGGGACATGTTCGGTGTGCCTGCCGGAATCGTCGCCGCGCTGACATCGCAGCTGCTCCCGCTGGTCGCGGCCGGGGGCGCCCTCGCGGTCCCCGATGCCCCATTTGTCTTCTTCTGGATGCTCACGCTCTGGCTGGTCTGGCGGGCCCGCACCACGGCGGGGGGAAGGGGAACCTATTGGGTGGCCGCGGGCGCGGCACTCGGGCTCGCCCTGATGAGCAAGCTGTTCGCCGGTTTCCTCGCCCTGGGGCTGGCCGGATTTCTCCTGACGTCGCCCGCCGACCGTCAGTGGCTGCGCACACCGCACCCCTACGCGGCGGCGGTGCTCGCGCTGACGATGACCGCGCCGTTCATCTGGTGGAATGCCACCGAAGGATGGCCGTCGTGGGTGAAGGTCAGCCACCAGATTCCGTGGATCCGCCAGGGTAGCCCGGCGTACAAAGCGATCCTCTACGCGGCGGCGCAGTTCGTGTACTATGGTCCGCTGACGGCCCCCCTGCTGGCCGTGGCGCTCCGGGCGAGCGCGCGGTTTCCGCGAGGGCGTGATCCCCGCTTCGCGTTCCTCGCGTGGACCGCCCTACCGATCTTCCTCGTCCCGTTCATCCTCAGCCCCGGGGGGATACCCAAACCTCATTGGCCGGCACCGGCCTACCTGGTTGCCGCGGTGGCCGCCGCCGGGCTGTGGTGGTCGACCGCGCGCCCCCGGCGCGGTCTCCTCGTGTCCGCGCTCGGCGTCAACGGGGTGCTCCTGGCACTGCTGATGCTTCAGCCTTGGATCGCCCCGTCAGCGCTGGCCCAGACGCGGGGGTGGAACCAGGTCACCGCGCAGGTGGACGCCCTCGCGCGAGGTCTGCCTTCCCGGCCGGGCGTGTTCATCTTCTCCACGGGCTATCAGACGGCAAGTCAGCTTGCGTACCGGCTGCGAGGCCGGTATCCAGTCACGACGGCCTCGACCGACACGACCTTTGCCCACCGGCTCCCGCTGGAGCGATTCATGCACTGGAACGGGATCTATGTCGATGACGACCGCGAGCCGATCGGGATTCCCATCCTTCGCATGTTCACGCACGTGCGGCGCCTGACGTCCATCACCGTCACGGTCGACGGGGGAGAAATCCGGCGGTTTGTGGTCTACCGCGGACTTGATTTCCGGGATCCGTCGACGAACTGACGGAAAAGAACAGGGCCTCATCGCGAGGCCCTGTTCACATCGCCGGCACGCGGGTCCGGCTCAGGCCATCGAAGGTTTGTACTGCATCCCCGCCCAATAGCCCAGCACCCCGTAGATGAGGTGCACGATGTTGTCGAATGCGCCCAGCCCCGGCGGTTGAATCAACCCGAACAGGTCCCGCCAGATGAACCCGGCGATGCCCACCAGGACGAAGATGATGCCGAAGATCTTGGCCCACGATGACGCCTGCGCGTCGGTGCCGCGGGTGCCCGCATACACCAGGATGGCACCGGCGACCAGGTGGATCACGGTTTCCGTGATCTCGGTGTTCAACCCAACGAACGTCGGTTTGACGAACAAGCCGACCACACCGAGCAGGAGGAGAATGACACCGCCCCACAGCGAGTAGGTCTTTGCGCTCATACGCTCGTCCCTCCTCTAGTGAGTTGTGCTACCGGTCCCATTCTATGCCGACGGCGGCCGGACGGCCAGCAGGAAGTTGTGCTTGCGCAGCGTGACCGTGGAGATTTCCCGGGCCAGCGTCTCGGCGCGTTCGGCGACCCACGTGCACTGCGCACCGGGATGAACGCGCCGGGGAGCGCCGGCGCCGTAGGGAGCATCCAGCGGGAGCCGCTCCGGATTGGCGATGACCGCGGTAAACACATCCAGCGCCGCGCGCGCGAGCCGCAGGGCCTCGCGTGTCTGCGCGTGGCCCCGCTGGATGTCGTCGATCGGCACCGTACGGTCGAACGAGCGGAGCCAGGTGATTTCTTCGTCCCACCGGGCGGCCAACGCCGAGATCGCTCCGAGCACTTTCCTCAGGTCGTCGGCGGCGGCATGGAGGTCCGGGTCCACGGGAGTCTGCTCACCGGTCTGTGGAAAGTACCGCAACTCTCCGGCTCCGTGGCGGAACACCGCGGCATCGGCGCGCAGATGCTGGGCCAGGCGCAGCAGTTCGACGTGCGCGGAGACCCAGCGTTCTCTTGCGGCAGCCGCATCCGTTTTTGGCATCGACTCAATTGACACAATTGACACGAGTGACACGATTACCTGCTGGCGGCGGTGTGCATCGTGTAGATGGAGTCAATCGTGTAGAATTGTGTCGATTGAGGTTGGCCCCCATCGTCTAGAGGACTAGGACTCCGGCCCTTCAAGCCGGTGACGCGGGTTCGAATCCCGCTGGGGGCACCATCAACTCCACGAACGCCTCGACCACCTTCGGGTCAAAATGGATTTCTGCGTGCGCCCTGATATGGTCAAGCGCCTTCGCCGGCGACCAGGCGGCGCGGTACTCACGATCCGACGTCAGCGCGTCCCACACATCGGCGACGGCGAAGATGCGCGCCGCAACGGGGATGTTTTCACCGTGCAGCCCGCGTGGGTATCCCGTCCCGTCCCACTTCTCGTGGTGGCAGTAGGGAATGCCAAGCGCCGGCCGGAGGAACGCGATCGGCGAGAGAAATTCATGCGCGTGAACAGGGTGGCGGCGCATGACCTCCCACTCCTCCTCGGTTAGCGGACCGGGCTTGAGGAGGATACTGTCCGGGACTCCGATCTTGCCGATGTCGTGCAGCAGGGCTCCCCGGCGGATGTGCGACAGGTCGCGGTCTTCCACGCCCATCGTGCGGGCCAGGCGAACGGTGAGCTCCGTCACACGGAGCGTATGGCCCTCGGTCTCTTTGTGCCGGAGGTCAAGCGCCCGGACCCAGCCTTCCAGTGTGGCATCATAGGCAACGCCGAGCTCCAGGCTTGTCCGGTTCAACTCGCCAAAGATGGTGGCACTGTCGATGGCAATGGCTGTCTGGACCGCGATTCCCTCGAGGAACCCCAGCCATTCCGAGCTGCTGGAGTGGGGCTGTCGAAAGAAGACTTCAAGCACCCCCTTGGAGGTGCCCTTGCTGACCAGCGGCGCCGCATAGTAGGCGACGAAGCCCTCCTCCGGCAGAAAGGGTGCCCTGGCAAAGGCGCCTGGGGAGTCAGCAAGATTGTCGACCTGGATGATTCGCCCCTCGACTACTGCCTGGCCCGCATACCCTTCGCCCAGCCGAAGGCGAGTCTGTCTGAGTGCCTGAGTCCGGAAACCACGCTCGGCGGCAAAGTCCAGCGTCTGTGTGTCCCGATTGAGGAGCAGGACATCCGCGGCCCCGCCGCCGAGCTGCGTGATCACCTCATCGAGCACAATGGTCAGGGTTGCTCGCAGCTCCAGGCTGCCGGCGATGCTGAGGCCCACCGCGTTCATGGCCGTGATGTACTGCAGCTGGCGATGCAACTGGCCTTCGGCTTCCTTCCGCTGCGTGACATCCTGTTTGATGCTCACGAAGTGGCTGACCCTGCCCTCCGCATCCGTTACCGGGGTGATCGTCTGCTCTTCGGCATAGAGGCTTCCATCTTTCCGCCGGTTGACGATCTCTCCACGCCAAACCTCCCCCGATAGGATCGTGTTCCACAGCCGCCGGTAGAACTCGGCATCCTGGCGGCTTGACTTCAGGATCTTCGGGGTCTGTCCGACGATCTCCGGAAGCGTGTAGCCCGTCATGGTAGAAAAAGCGGGGTTGGCCCACGTAATCCGGCCATCCCTGTCGGTGATGAGGATGCCGTTCGCGGCCGCCTCCAGCGCTGCGACCTGAAGGCCCAGCTGGGCTTCCGATTCCTTGC
>DATDQT010000128.1:0-8797 GCA_035292085.1 bacterium | reverse complement strand
ACGAGGCGGGCCCGAGCCGCGAAGGTCCACATCCCGAAGCATGCGAGGGCCGTCGCCGCCTGGGTCGCCGCGAACAGAACGACGGTGGTCGTCAATTGCGGGTAATCCCCAAACGTCACGATCGCAAACGGCAGGAACGCCACGCAGAGCAGCACGATGAAGTTCCAGACCAGCAGGCCGTGGTTGAGCCGGTCGATGTAGCGGAACATCCGGTGGTGCACCAGCCAGAAGAATGAAAGGACCCAGAATCCCAACACGAAGCTCAGGAAATCGGGGAGTTCCTGGGACAGCCGCCGCGGGACCTCTTCCAGCGCCAGGCCGTGTGGAAGGTCGAACCCTAACACGATCAGCGTGATGGCGATCGCAAACACGGCATCGCTGAACAGGTAGACGCGGCCGAGGGCGGGCCCGAACTCCGCCTCTCCCCCGCGGTGTTCGTCGCGGCTCGCCACTACCGTATCCCGGCGCCAGCGTACCGGCGGCGCAGGTACCCCTGGATCACCGGAATCAAGATGAAGGCGAAATATGCGGCGCCCACGTTGAAGAGAGCGACGACCGCTGATGCGAGGAAGACGAGCGGCGCAGTCACCGCGCGCGCGCCAAAGTGTCGGATCACGGCCTTGGGTGTATCGGGGCGCAGGAGCCCGCGGCGGATCGCATACGTCCACAGGCCGGTGGAGGTGAATCCCACAAACGCCATCGTTCCGCAGTAAAAGGCGACGGCAACCGGTTGATCGCCATAGCGGCCCAGCAGTTCGACCGGATACGGGAGAAACGCGATGCCGAACAGCATGAGCAGATTCATCTGCAGCAGACGGCCATCGTACCTCACGATGTACTCATACATGCGGTGGTGGGCCATCCAAAAGATCGCCACGACCCAGAAACTGAACGCGTAGGACCCGAACCGCGGAGCCTGGGCCAGCAGCGCTCCCGCCAGCTCTCGGGCGGCGGCGCCCGCAGGAAGCTCCGGGACGTCAAGGCTGACCACCAAGAGGGTGATGGCAAAGGCGAAGACGCCGTCGCTGAACGCGACGACCCGGTCCATTGCTTTGCCGCTTCCGGCGCCGGTGTCGGCCGACCGCTCGCGAATGTGCGGAGTCATGACAATGCCTTTCGCCTTCGGCATTCCGGCCATCTTCGCCTTCGCCGGCGCCAGCGCCCGAAAGTAGAGAAGGCCATCCCGAGGAATCGTCGGGGTGGCCTTTCCCTGCGCGGATTTTACCCTGACGGCCGGTGCGGGGAAACGAGTTGTTTTCCGGCCTCGCCTTTGGAGCCGCCGATCGGATTCGAACCGATAACCCCCTCATTACAAGTGAGGTGCTCTACCGGATTGAGCTACGGCGGCCCGCCGAAAATCACTATACTACGACACGACGTGGAAAATACGGGGGACCAGACTCTCGCCTGGTCCCGGTTCCCCAGTCCCTGAGTCCCTTAGTCCCGTTCTAGTAGAAGCTGTCCTTCTGAATTCGGAATTCCAGCGCGTCCTCGTTCGCCTTGAGGCCGCAATAGATGTGCACGAACGGAAGCAAAATCCCCCCGCTGAGCAGGTACAACCCGACCATGATGGTCGCGTGCACCCACAGCCCGCGCGCGATGAACCAGATTGGCCCGAAGATGAACGCCAGCCAGTTCCATGACAGCCGGCGCGGCATCGGACGATGGTAGAGCGCGGGGATGGGGTCGTCCACGCTAGTCCTCTTCGTCTTCCTCGTCGCCGGCGTGGTGCAGGCCGGGTTTCCGCTCTTCCGGCGCGAGCTTGCCGGTCGTGAGATCCACCGTCTCTTCGATTTGCAGACAGATGGCACACGTCCCCTTCAGCAGGCCGTGCGGGCACCGCTCGAGCTTGCGAGCTCGGGGCCGGGTCGTTGTGGTGGCGCGGGCTGACCTGGTTCGTCCGGTCGTAGTTCTCCTGGTCGCAGTTCTGGCCATGGAGTCACCCTCACTTTCTCGACAGTACCCGCCACGGAGGCGGACAGGGCCGAGCTGTCGGTCACTAGGAGTTTATTCTACCCATCTTCAGAGTCAGTGCAACCCCTAGAATAGGAATCCCCGGACCGCGGTCTAGTTTACGACAACTGGATTTCATTTGTCCACCGGGACAGGGTCAACCAGCAGGACCGCCTCCCCGTCCACCACGACCTCGCCGCGCTGGTTGTGGCAGGTTGTCTTGAGGGTCAGGATCCGCTTGTCCGCCCGGTAGCCGACCACTTCCGCCGAGGCCGTCACAGTGTCCCCGATTCGGACCGGTTTGAGGAAATTCAGGGTCTGACTGATGAAGATTCCCCCAGGGCCGGGCAGCCGCATCCCCAGGACGGTCGAGATCAACCCCGCGGTGAGCATCCCATGGGCAATCCGTTCCCCAAACCGCGACCGGGCCGCGAATTCTACATTCACGTGCAACGGGTTGAAGTCGCCGGTTATTCCGGCAAAGGCGTTGATATCCGCCTCGGTGATGGTCTTAGTGAACGTCGCCCGCTGGCCGGGCTGGAAATCCCTCATCTGGCAGCCTCCGATGGGTTGCCTCTCAGGCGTTTTGGGTTGCCTCTCAGGCGTTTTCGGCTCCCGGTTCGCGGTTCCCGTGCGCGAATGTTATAATCCCCCTATCCGGGAGGTGTTCGCGTGAAGGACCAGTACGGCCGGGAACTCACAGACCTCCGCATCTCGCTGACCGACCGCTGCAACCTGCGGTGTGTCTACTGCATGCCCGCCGAAGGGATCGACTTTCGGCCCCCGGAGGAGCTGCTGTCCGATGAGGAGCTCATCACCCTGGTGCGGGTTGCCGCCGACCTGGGCGTCCGGAAGGTCCGGCTGACCGGCGGAGAACCGACCGTGCGGCCCGCGATCGTGGAACTGACCCAAGCAATCAGCGGCATTCCGGGCATCGAAGACGTCGCGATGACGACCAACGGCCTGCTGCTGGAGTACCTTGCCGCCCCCCTGGCGAGGGCCGGCCTGCGCCGCGTGAACGTCAGCCTGGACACGATGGATCCTGAGAAGTATGCCCGGATCACCCGAGGGGGTCGGGTGCAGAAAGTCCTGTCCGGAATCACGGCCGCGGAAACCGAGGGGTTGACGCCCATCAAGATCAACGCCGTCGTCGTCCGCGGGTTCAATCACGAGGACGTGGTGCCGCTGGCGGCGCTCACCTTGGAACGCCCCTGGGAGATGCGGTTCATCGAGATGATGCCGTTTGGCAGCGTGGGAGACTTCGCCGACGCGGGGGTCGTAAAGAGCGAGGAGACCATGGACCGCATCGCCGAGGCGCTCGGTCCCCTGACCCCGCTCGATTTGTCGGGTGCAGACCCGGCCCGGACCTATCGCCTGCGGGAGGGCGCGGGCACGCTGGGATTCATCAGCCCGGTCAGCCAGCCGTTCTGCAGCAAGTGCGGGCGGCTGCGCCTCACCGCCGACGGGCGGCTGCGCCTATGCCTGCTCCGCGATGACGAGGCAGACCTGCTGACGCCGCTGCGGGCCGGCGCGACCTACGAGCAGATGCGGGAGCTCTTCCGTGCGGCGGCGTTCCGGCGGCCGTTCGGGCACGCCCTGGCGGAGAAGATGTTCCCGCAGGCGCGGGTGATGATCCAGATCGGGGGCTGATTACAGCCCCCAGGACTTCACCCGCTCGACCCGCAGGCCGATGACCCACTCGATATCCTCGTCCTCGTACCGCCGGTACTGCGTGAACTTTCGCTTCAGCAGCTGACGGGCGTGGGCCAATTCGCGGCCGCCTCGCACGGCTCTCCCGCGTACGTGGGCGACCAGCCCCCGGAGGCGGTCCCAGTCCTCGAAGTAGTCATCGCAGGCGAGCGCGCCCCGCCGCCTCCGTCGCAAGTTTCGTGCGGTCCGCCCGTCGGTCCAGACATAGACGGTCCGGCTGGACGGGTCGAACGCATGGCAGAGCGGTGCGACATGGGTCCCCCCGTTGGGGTCCACCGACGCGATCCGGCACACCCTTGCCCCAACCAGGTAACGCTGCTCCTTGGTCGACAGCCTCGAGTGCATGATGGGTTTTCCTCCTATGCCTGGGCTCTCGCGAGATAGATCCAGGCCGATCCTGACCTGCCCGGCGCGATCTCATCGGTGACTTCGACTTCTTCCACGCGGCCGGCGACTCCGGCAAGCATGGCCGCGAATTCGGAGACCCGATCCGCCGACCAGAACGCGAGAACTCCTCCCGGCATCAGGGCATTTAGGAAACGCTCCGCGGCGTCAGGAGCATAGATCCGGGCATTATCGGGCGTGACCAACCAATCGGGGCCGTTGTCGGTGTCCAGGAGGATCGCCCCAAACGACCGGGTGGAGAGCGGCACGTCCATGAGATCCGAAACGATCACCCGCGTACGGACATCGTCCAACGGGTGGCCGCACAGCGGTGCGAAAAATCGGCGGTGCCATTCCAGTACGAGTGGCTCGACTTCGACGACTTCGACCCAGCGGATGCGCGGATCTTCCAGCGCCGCCTGCAGCGTGTAGCCGATCCCCAGTCCGCCGATCAGAACGGTGAGGTCGTCTCGACGGACCCGGTTCAGGGCAAGCCGGGCCAGCTGGCGGTCGGACTCGCGGTTGTAGGAGGCCATTAGGAAGACGCCGTTGCAGATGATCTCGTAATGGCCGGCACGGCGCTGGAGCTGCCAGTCGCCTGTCGTGGTCGTGACGCGGGCAATGATTTCACGACCCGAAGGGACGGGATCGGATTCACTCATCTTCCGGGTCCAGGATCTCTTCCTCATCAGGTTCAAATGCTGTCCCGCACCGAGGACAGATGACGGTCTCCCCCTCATCGACCGGCGTGATCTGGAGGAAAGCAAAGCGGCAATTGGGGCACAGGATCCGAAACATGGTGGTGATGCCCCAAGTATATTTCGGTTCGGCACTGGGCGGAGGACCCGCGACGCCCCCGTCCCTCCAGCCAGGAAGCGATATGTCCTTTTCTAACCAGGTGTTACGATAATGGGCGTGCCCGCCCGCCCAAGTCACCTCGCCGCCGCCGTCGCCGCGCTGGTCGTCACGTTCCTATGGTCGACCTCGTTCCTGCTCCTGAAGTTGACGCTGCCCTATGTTCCTCCATTGACACTCGCCGCCGTCCGTTACGCCATCGCCTTCGGCTTCCTGCTCGGATACGCGCTGCTCGTCGACCGTCGGAGGCCTGCCCGCCTGGCCTGGGGCACCCTCATCGTCATTGGGATCTTGAACTACGGCGTGGGCCAGGGCCTGACATATTCGGCACTCCTGATCCTGCCGGTAGCCACGATCGCGATGCTGTACAGTCTGCTTCCACCGATTCAGGCCATCGCCGACACGATCTGGCTGCGGGAACCTCCGACCCTGGTGGAGATGCTCGGAGCGATCGTCACGCTGGGAGGAGTCGCCCTCTATCTGCCGTGGGGCGGCTCGGTCGCCTGGCCGGGACTGGTCCTGATGGGTGGGACCCTGATCGTCGCGACGATTGGGACGACACTGACCCGAAAGGTCGCCCGGGATGGATCCACATCCACGCTGCATCTGACGTTGGTGAGCGTCGGCGCGGGCGCGTTCTTCATGCTCCCGATCGGCCTGGCGGCTGAACCTGCCCCCCGGTTTCCGCTCCCGGTCATTGTGGCGCTGATCTGGCTGGCGCTGGCAAACACCGCTCTCGCTTTCTCGCTGTGGAACCACGCCCTCCGTACGCTGACCGCGTTCGAGGCCAACATCATCGCCAACACGACACTGTTTCAGGTGGGTGCGCTGGGCTGGATTTTCCTGGGGGAGGCTCTGACGGGACGGCAGATCGTTGCCATGTTCATCGCCTTCGGCGGCGTTCTGCTGGCGCAACTCCCCGCCCTCCGCGCCCGCCGCCGGCTCGCAGTCGCCTCCACGACTCTCTGAGGACTCATCTTGTCGGGAGGATGGGCGGGGGTTGAATGGGAGGATCAAACAAAACGGGGATGAGTTGCCTCATCCCCGACATCCGCTCCGCCGCGACCGCCTTAGTCTTCTTCGCCCTCGAGATTCCGTTCCAGTTTGCGCTTCACGCGCTGCAGAGCGTTGTCGATCGACTTCACGTGGCGGTTCAGTTCGTTGGCCATTTCCTGGTACGATTTCCCTTCCAGGTAGGCGGTGAGCACGCGGCACTCCAATTCGCTCAGGTTCTTGCGGATCCGCTCCCGCATCGTCGCCGAGGCTTCCTGGTTGATGACCAGCTCCTCGGGGTCGGACACCTTAATGCTGCTGATCACGTCCAGCAGCGTGCGGTCGGAATCCTCATCGTAGATCGGCTTGTTGAGGGAGATGTACGAGTTGAGCGGAATGTGCTTCTGCCGGGTCGCGGTCTTGATCGCGGTGATGATCTGCCGGGTGATGCACAGTTCCGCGAAGGCCCGGAACGAGGACAGCTTGTCGGCGCGGAAGTCGCGGATCGCCTTGTACAGACCGATCATGCCTTCCTGAATGATGTCTTCGCGGTCGGCGCCGATCAGGAAGTAGGCTTTGGCTTTGACCCGGACGAAGTTGCGGTACTTGCCGATAAGGTACTCGCTTGCGCGGTCGTCGCCGTTCTTTGCGGTCGCAACGAGGTCTTCATCGAGCATGTCCTGGTAGGTCGGAGCGTCCCTGCGCGCTAGAGCCACTTTCGCCTCCGCCAGAAGAGAGTCCGCGCTGCGATATCGCCCTATTATATGGATACTGTCAGGAAGGCGTCAAGAAAAAATGCGGCCCCCGTCACGGAGCCGCGCTGGTCTGGGCCGGCTTCTTGACGCCGACTTTGATCGTGCGCGGAACGGGATTGTAGTAACTGCTCGCGACGAGTTCCCGCTTCACGACCTCGCCGTCCACGCGGACGATGCGGTACGTCTGCGTCCGGTACCCCGCCAGGGCCTCACGAATCACCGTCTTGCCCTCGTCGAGCTGGGGATCTTTCTTCGTCACCGTGTGGGTCGGCGCCGGAATCACGGACCGCTCGCTCACCCAGATACTCACTTCCGTGTCGGGACTGGGCGTCCCATAGGCCGTAAACGTGAGCCGCCGGCCGGCCAGCGAGGCCCAGATCATCAGGTAGTGTCCGGTCGTGTTCCTGAACTGCAGGTCGAGCCCGCCGTAGGTCACGGTGGCGTCGCGGCCGATCGGCAGGTAGGCGACCGGACGCATGTGGTTCGTGCGTGCGACAATCTGCAGATCCGACAGCAGCGCGACGTTGAACAGCGTGGAGCTGACCTGGCAGACACCGCCGCCGTCGCCGGGGACAAGTTCATTGTCGATGAGAATGGGGGCCTCGCGGAATCCTCTCGTCCCGGTGCGCGGCCCAACCGTCTTGTTGTAGGAGAACACCTCGCCGGGCGCGAGGATCGTGCCGCGGATGTAGGTGGCGGCGAGCCCGACGTTATGCACCCGATTGGCCGTCCCGGCAACGCGGGTCGTATACGTGGCCAGGGAGGCTCGAATCTGGCGGGCCTGCTGCGTCGTGAAGCCCGGTGCTTTCACCGCGACGACGGCGGCGACGCGTTCCTCGCCGGACTGCAGCGCGGCGATGACGCGGCCGGCGGTTGCACCGACGTCGAGGATCCGGCCCTCACGGCTCTCCCGCGTGAGGACCGCCTGCCCGTCCTCGACGGTCACGGCGGCATCCTGCGGCGTCGCGCTGAACCCCGCCGCCAGTTGCTTGAGCACGATGTAGACCACGCGGTCGTCGTGGCTGATTCTCACCGGCACGTCCAGGGGACGGCCGAGCAGTTCGATGCGCCGGGCGACGCGCTCCCACAACGGACCCGTGCGCACCTGCGCGTAGGCGGCGGCGACGGCTTCGTCAGGATAGCCGCGTACCCCGAGCTCGCCATAGGTGAATGTCCGGGTCTCGCTTCCGACCGCCAGCGAGATCCGCCTGGCGAGGACCGCATCCGCGGCCGAGACGGCGACCGCGGTTGCCTCCTCGCGCGTCAGACCGGCCACGGTCGTCCCCGCGATGGCAACGCCGGGATAGACGCGGCCTTCGAAGATCCGGATGTCGCGGATGACCGCGGCGGTCCCGCCGGCTAGGGCGCCGATCACCAGGACGAGCAGTGGGACGAGCCCGAGCCAGCGCGATCCGCGGCGCGGGCGGCGAGGGGTCTTAGCGGCGTGGGCTGGGACCTGCGAGTCCATCGGATGACTGCCTCAGTACCTCATAGAGTAGCACACCGGCCGCGACCGAGACGTTGAGGGAGGCCAGATGTCCACGCATGGGCAGCCGGACGAGAAAATCGCAGTGCTCCCGCACCAGCCGGCTCAGTCCGCGCTCTTCACCACCCACCACCAGCGCCAGCGGCGGCACCAACCGGGCCCGGTTGTAGAGCGCGCCGGCATTCGGATCGGCGCCGGCCACCCAGAGACCCGCGGCCTTCAGACCGTCCAGCGCCTGCACGACATTGGCGACCTGGGCCACCGGCACGTGCTCGATCGCTCCCGCAGACGCCTTGGCCACGGCCGGCGTCAGTCCGGCCGCACGGCGCCGGGGGATGACCACGCCGTCGACCCCCGCCGCGTCCGCCGTTCGCAGGATCGCACCGAGATTGGCCGGATCTTGGATACCGTCACAGACCAGCACGAACGGGGGCTGACCGCGCGCGGCGGCGGCGGCGAGGATCTCCTCGACGCCCACGACCGGCCGGGCAGACGTACGGGCGACCACCCCCTGGGCGCCGGGGGCTCCGCGCAGGTGCCGCGGGTCGACGAACTGGACGACTACCCCGCGGGCTTTAGCCTGCCGCAGAATCTCGCGGACCGCGGCGCCGTGCGCCGTACGGGCGACAAGAATCTTCCGCAGTGCCCGGCCGGCGCGCAG
>DATDQT010000127.1:0-8064 GCA_035292085.1 bacterium | reverse complement strand
AACATCCTCACGCCGGATTCAGGTTATAATTGGTTTTGTCCTGAGGTCCGCGCACAGACTACCGAATCCCGCGCACGCCGGGCCGCCGTCACGCCCTCCCTGCGCATTGGTGGCGGCCGCGGAGCCAGTCTCGCATCGAATCCACGCGAGTGTCGGGCGCGTAGCCGCCTATAGCGAGGTGTACGACGTCCATCGGCCGCCAGAATCACGCGCGACCACTCAAGGTGGCTGTGATCGGAACCTACCCGCCGCGGCTGTGCGGGATCGCCGCCTTTACCGGCGATCTCTGTGACGCCTTGGACGCCGGGTGCCCTGAGGTGACGTGCTTTGCCGTCGCGGTGAACGACACTCCCACGGGTTACGTGTATCCTCCCCGCGTGCGCTTCGAAATCGAAGAAGGGGACGTCAGCTCCTACCGGCGCGCGGCGGAATTCCTGAACATCAATGACGTCGACGTGGTCTGCGTGCAGCACGAGTACGGCATCTTCGGCGGGCCTGCCGGCAGCCATCTCCTGGCGATGCTGCGCGACCTCCGCATGCCGGTAGTCACCACGCCGCACACAATTTTGCGTGAGCCCGATCCCCTGCAGCGCCGGGTCCTGGAGGAGCTGGTTCAGTGCTCGGACCGGCTGGTGGTCATGAGCCAGCGCGCCGCCGACTTTCTCCGGGAGCTGTATGGTGCGCCCGAAGCGAAGATCGACATCATACCCCACGGCATTCCCGACGTACCGTTTGTCGATCCCAACCTCTACAAGGGCCGGTTGGGGCTGGAAGGCCGGCAGGTCTTGCTGACCTTCGGGTTGCTGTCTCCCAACAGAGGAATCGAATACGCGATCAAAGCGCTCCCGGCCATCCTGGCGCGCTACCCCAATGTGGTCTACATCATCCTGGGCGCCACTCATCCGCACGTGCGGCGCCGGGAAGGCGAATCGTACAGGCTGTCCCTGGAACGGCTGACCCAGGCCGGCGGGGTGGGCCAGCAGGTCATCTTTGACAACCGGTTCGTCAGCCTCGGGAGACTCGTGCAGGTCATCGGGGCCGCGGACATCTACATCACCCCGTATCTCAACCCCGCGCAGATCGCCTCGGGCACGCTGAGTTACGCGGTTGGCGCGGGGAAAGCCGTTGTCTCGACGCCATACCTGTATGCCGAGGAACTCCTGGCGGACGGGCGCGGGGTGCTGGTGCCCTTCCGGAATCCCCAGGCCATCGCCCGGCGGGTCATTGAACTGTTCGACAACGAGGCCGAGCGGCACGCCATGCGCAAGCGCGCGTACCTCTATGGCCGCGAGATGATCTGGCCGGTCGTCGCGCGGAAGTACATGGACAGCTTCGAGCGGGCCCGTCAGGAGCGGATGCGCCGGCCGCGGCCGGCGTTTGCGGTCAAGCCTCTGCTGGAGCGGCCCGTCGACCTGCCGGCCCTCAAGCCCGATCACCTGCATCGTCTGACTGACGATGTGGGGATCATGCAGCACGCCGTCTTCACGGTGCCAAACTATGATGAGGGGTATACCACCGACGACAACGCCCGGGGCCTGATCGCTGCCGTCCTGCTGGAAGGGGCGGAAGATGCGGCCATCGACGAGGCTCATGATCTGGCGTCGCGCTACTTGGCCTTTCTCTGGCATGCCTTCGATGGCCCATCGGGCCGGTTCCGGAACTTCCTCTCATTCGATCGCCGGTGGCTGGAGCAGGCGGGCTCGGAGGACAGCAACGCCCGCGCCCTGTGGGCCATCGGGGTGGTCGTGGGCCGGTCCATACATGCAGGCCTCCGGGGGCCAGCTGGCAGGTTGTTTAACCAGGCGCTTCCGGCGGTGCTGGACTTTACCAGCCCACGGGCCTGGGCATTCGCCCTCTTCGGCATCCAGGAGTACCTCCGGCGGTTCTCAGGGGACAGGGCGGCCCGCCAAGCGCGCGACGTGCTGGCCGGCCGGCTCCTGGAGGCCTACCGGCGGACGGCCTCGCCGGACTGGCCGTGGTTCGAGGAGATCGTGGCTTACTGCAACGCCAGCCTGCCGCATGCCCTGCTGGAGTGCGGCCGGCGGATGGGACGGTCCGATATGATCGAGGCCGGCCTGACCTCCCTAGGGTGGCTGGCGAGCGTCCAGCGATCGCGCAAGGGGCACTTCGTGCCCATCGGCTCCAATGGGTTCTATCGCCGGGGCGGGGAGCGCGCCTGCTTCGATCAGCAGCCTGTCGAAGCGCAGACCATGGTCTCGGCGTGCCTGGCGGCCTCCGGCGTCACCGGCGAGGCCCGCTGGCAGGAAGAAGCGCGGCGGGCCTTTGAGTGGTTCCTGGGACGGAACGACCTCGGCCTGTCGCTCTACGACTCGTCGTCGGGCGGCTGCCGAGACGGGCTGCACGCAGATCGCGCCAACGAGAACCAGGGCGCCGAGTCCACCCTGGCCTTTCTTCTGGCGTTGCTGGAGATGCGGCTGGCCGAGCATGTGATGGGGCTGGCGGACGCCCCCGTTCCGGAGGTCCCGGCGGCGTCGGTCCGCTCGCAGCTAGTTGTGGGTCATCCCTGATTCGAACGGAGACGTCCGTGCACATCGCGATGCTGGCTCCGATCTCCTGGCGCGTGCCGCCCCGGCACTATGGGCCATGGGAGCGCGTGGTCTGGCTGCTCACCGAAGGGTTGGTCGAGCGTGGGGTCGATGTCACGCTCTTTGCCACAGCCGATTCCATCACCCGGGCGCGGCTCGTGTCGGTCTGTCCGCGGCCCTACTCCGAAGATCCCACCCTCGATGGAAAAGTGTGGGAGTGCCTGCACGCCGCGGCGGCGTTCGAGCGTGCCGTGGAGTTCGACCTCATCCACAACCACATGGATTTCCTGCCGCTCACCTACAGCGGCCTGGTCCAGACGCCGGTGCTCACCACGATCCACGGCTTCTCGTCCGACCGGATCCTCCCCGTCTACGAGCGCTACGACGGGCGGACGCACTACGTCGCCATCAGCGACGCGGATCGCCATCCGCGTCTCGACTATGTCGCTACGATCCACCACGGTATCTTGCTCTCTGAGTTCACGCTGTGGGAGACTCCGGGCAACTATCTGCTCTTCTTCGGTCGAATTCATCCGGACAAGGGGACGGCCGAGGCAATCGAGGTGGCCAGGCGGGCGGGTCGCCGGTTGATCATTGCCGGCATCATTCATGATCGCGACTACTTCGAGCGCCAGGTCGTGCCGCACCTGGACGGTGACCGGGTGCGCTACGTAGGCTCGGTGGGCGCTGGGGCGCGCGATGCCCTGCTGGGCGGCGCGTTCGCCCTGCTGCACCTCAGCAACTTCGAGGAGCCGTTTGGACTCAGCATGGTGGAGGCCATGGCCACCGGCACGCCGATCATCGCGCGGGGCCGAGGCGCGGTGCCGGAGATCGTCCGCCACGGGGAGACCGGCTTCATCGTGGACACCGTGGATGAGGCGGTGCGCGCGCTGGACGAGATCCCGGCCCTGGACCGAAGGCGGGTGCGCCGGCACGTCGAGCAGCACTTCAGCCGCGACCGCATGGTGGACGAGTACCTGCGCGTCTACCACGAGGTCCTGCAGCGACGGGTGAAGGAGATCATCTCATGAGCGTTGTGGTCCTGGAGACCGGCCTTACTTGGTCAACAGCGTCTTCAACCCTGGTGCGACGATGCTGCTGTTGGCTCCCCGGTCCCTCTGCGTACCCAGCATACAAGCAATTTGGGGGCGCGGCTTTTCCGAGCAACCCTTTGGTTCAATCTGCAAAGGGTGCCACTGTGGTGCCAAAAGCAGAGATATGAGTCGAAATCTCCGGTTCATGGCGCGAATTGTCACTTAGAGGTCGCGGGAACTAACCCCGCTCATCAGAAACGGAAAAATGGCCCAAAACGCGGGCCATTTCTCATTTTTGGTGGAGGCGGCGGGAATCGAACCCGCGTCCTGAGATTGCGAGGGCGAAGCGTCTACGCGTGTAGCTCAGTGTTTGGTTCTCGCGATTGACGGCTCCTCTGAGCCGGATCCGGCAACCGCCAGCCCGTTGAGTTTCCCTTGCAGCGCCTGGGCCGGGCGCCGCTCGGTAGCCGGCTAGTGACGTTCACTCCGGGCCGCCGGCCCTCCTGGGTGAACGTACGCTGCTACTTAGGCAGCGTAGGCGTACTGTGTGTTATCGGCGTTTATTCGCCTTTCCAGGAGTTTAACGAGGACCTGGAACACCTCGACGCGCAGCCTCGCTGCTGCCATCCCAGTCGAGACCGTTCGCCCCCACTGGATGGACTCATTATAGCACCAGGGTAAAGATCAGCATGGAGGACCTATGAAGATCAGGCGCCGTGAGGTAGAAAGGGACAGCGCCGGGCAAACTCCCCGGCGCTGTCACATCGCTCAACGCCGAAGGGCTAGCGTTTCTGCTCTTCGCCCTTCGCCGCAGGCGTGACGGGCTGTGATTCAGTCTTTTCCTTCCAGCCCTGTGCCTTCAACTGAGAGATCTTCTCGACGTCGTTGACGCTGTCCAGCACCTGCGTCTGGCCGTCCTTCACAAGAGTAATGTGCATGGGTCGGCCTCCTCTCGCTGGGGATATTCAAATTTTTCCCAGCAGGCCGACTGCCAACCGGTGGAAGGTAATCGAGTGTCAATTCCTGTGCCAACCCGCGAGATAAGTGAGGATGAACAGTTCAGGCCGGGGTGTTGGTCCCCAGAATCCGCGATGCAAACCCGACCTCCAGTTCCATCTGCCGAATCTGTTCGTCGATGACCAACGCGCCATGGCCGGCTTCGTACCGATAGATGTGGTAGGCCTTTCCCAGTGCGGCCAGCTGCGCCACGTAGTTGTCGATCTGCCGGATCGGGCAGCGCGGGTCGTGCTCACCGGCCAGGATGAACACCGGGACCTGAAGATCCGCCGCGTACGTGATCGGAGACCGCGCGCGGTAAACGTCCGGAATCTCGTCCGGCGCGCCGCCAAACAGTGCCCGATCGTACGCCTTCAGCGGCTCCATTTCATCGTCATATGAGGCGACGTAGTCGGCGACCGGTACTCCGGCGATCCCCAACGACCAGCGCTCAGGATGGCGGCCCAGTCCCAGCAAGGTGAGGTAGCCGCCCCAGGACCTTCCGGACAGGATCAGGCGAGTCGGGTCGGCGATGCCGGATGCGACCAGATAATCTCGCACGGCGCAGAGGTCTTCTAACTCCGTAAATCCAGGGTTGCCGGTGATCGCGTCCCGCCACGCCCGGCCGTACCCCGTGCTGCCGCGGTAGTTTACCATCGCGGCGGCAAATCCGTGATCCACCCAGCCCTGGACGATCGGAGAGTAGGTGTCCAGATCGTGCGACTCCGGCCCGCCGTGGACGAGGAAGATCGTCGGATGTGGGCGCGGTCCGGCCGGCTCAGCGAGCAGCGTGTGGATGTTCCCGGTTTGGACGTCGGTGTAGGCCACACCTCCGGGGGCGGGAGGTCCGGGCGGGCGCAAGAGGACGGAAAGTCCGGATCGGACTTCCGGAGGCGTCGACGACCGCGACCATGCAAACCAGATCTCGCCGTCGGGCCGGACACGAGCAGCGGTGACCGTACCGGGTTCAGTCTCGACCGCCGCCAGAACACCGGTGCGCAGGTCGTAGGTGTATAGATTAGACCGCGCCTGGTAGTCATGGACCAGCAGCAGCCGGGTTCCATCAGGATACCAGCCGGCCCAAATCTCCCCCGGAAGGTCTACTGCCACCTCCTGGGTCTCCCCGGTCTGCAGGTGCCAGATCAGCGGCCGGCGGATTCCCTGCCGCTCGTGAAATACGATCAGCCGCTGGTCGCCGCGTGTCAGCGGCCACGTGCCGGCATACAGGCCCATTCCCGGCCCGTCCCACAGTTCGCCCACGGCTCTGCCGTCACGGGCGATGACCCGCGCGGCCGGATGCCGGCTGTCTCCGTGTTCCGAATGGTTGAGGGCAATCAGCGTACCGTCGAAGGAGAGACTGGCCACCCAGGCGTGCTCGCGGTGTGTGTAGAGTTCCCGCTCGATGCGGCCGTGCATCGCCAGGTAGATCCGCGTCCCATCAGGGTTCGAGCAGCCGATGACGGCGGCCTGATCAGAGGCAAACCCCAGGCCCGCGCTGTAGGCGTCGGCGAGGTCGGGCACCGCGGGGAGCGGCATGCCTCCCGCAAATGGCTCGACCATCCAGCGCCCGTGTTCGTCCCCGGCGTGGTCATCGAACCACCAGATCCGTTCTCCGGACGGCTCCACCCTCCCGAACCAGGGCAGGGTGCCCGTGGGCCGGTCGGTGACCTGGCGGTGGCTGTCAGCCGCGCGGTCCCACGCGTAGAGTTCCCACTTTCCCGACGCGTTGGTGCCATACAGGCATCGCTGGGGCGCCTCGCGGGCCCACATCGGCAGCGAGACGCGCGGCGCGCGGAACCGCCGGCGCCACGGCGCGATGTCTCGTTCCGCGGTGAGAGTTCGATCCTGGGGTTGCACCTGCTACTTCACCGATTTCACGAACTCGTCCATCGTCACCGCCGCGAGCGTTTCGATGCGAACGCTCCCGCGGCCGCTGAGCGCGACCGAGGCCTTCATGACCGTGCCCAGGTCAGGGGCCTCGACGATGTTCACGAAGTCGTACGCGCCCAGCACCGCGTACTGCTGGACGACCTTGACGCCCATGGCCGCCAGTTCCTTGTTGACCTCCTGGATCCGGCCCGGCTTCGCGCGGATGGTCTTGGCGCCATCCTCGGTGAGGCGGCTGAGCATGATATAGGTAGCCATGACATCCCTCCTGGTGAGTGCGCAGGATGGATGATACGTTCTAGACGGACACCCGATTCCTTGCGGAGGCGCCGATGCGGACAGTGCGGATCCATGAGACCGGCGGGCCCGAGGTCATGCGGATCGAGGATCTCCCCGTCCCCCAACCGGAAGACGGGCAGGCCGTGGTCCGGTTGGACGCGGCGGGGATCAACTTCATCGACATCTACCATCGCCTCGGCCAGTACAGGCTGAGCCTCCCGTTCACACTGGGTCAAGAAGGCGCAGGGGTGGTCGAGCGCGTTGGGCCGGGTGTCACGGAAGTCCGCGCCGGCGATCGTGTCGCGTACAGCAACGTCGGCGGATCCTATGCCGAGTATGTCGTCGCCCCCTCCTGGCGGCTCGTCCCGGTGCCGGCCGGTCTGTCTTCCGCGCAGGCCGCCGCCGCGATGCTGCAGGGCATGACCGCGCACTACCTCAGCCATACCACGTATCCCGTGACACCAGGAACGTCCGCGCTGGTCCACGCCGCCGGCGGGGGAGTCGGCCAGCTGCTGGTGCAGATGATCAAGCGCCGGGGCGGCCGGGTCATCGGCACGGTGTCTTCCGAGGCGAAGGCCGCGGTGGCCCGCGAGGCGGGAGCAGACGACCTCATCAAGTACACGGAGACCGATTTCGTTACAGAGGTGCGCCGCCTGACGGGCGGCCGCGGCGTCGACGTCGTCTACGACTCGGTCGGCAGGGATACGTTCGCGCAGAGTCTCGAGTGCCTGGTATTGCGGGGAATGATCGTGCTGTTCGGTCAGGCCAGCGGGCCGGTGCCGCCGTTTGACCCGCAGGTGCTCAACGCCAAAGGCGGGTTGTTCCTGACCCGGCCTTCGCTCCACCAGTACACGCACACGCGCGAGGAGCTACTGTCTCGTGCGCGCGACGTCCTGGGGTGGATCGCCGATGGAACCCTGCGGCTGAGGATTGACAGAACGTACCCGCTGGATGCTGCTCCGGAGGCCCATCAGTATCTCGCGAGCAGGAAGGCGATGGGAAAGCTGCTGCTCCTACCATAGGTATCGCATAGCCAGGAAGCCGGGGTGCCGTAGGCTACTTCGAGATACGCCCGGTGTTATCAGCCGGTGCGGTGGCAGAGCACACCACGGGCGCGAAAGGATCGCGACGACGACCGCGACCGAGATCGCGGAAGGGAGAAGCAGGATCGTCCCGGCCGCGGCAAGGGGAAGGGGCGGGACTAGCATAACGTTAGAGAAGCTGTGGGCCTCTTCCGCGTCGCGATCGCAGGCGTCTTGTCGGTCGTGGCGGCCGCGGGCTGTGCGCCGCCGGCGACCCAGTCCGGAACGGTCGCCGTCGTC
>DATDQT010000126.1:0-2293 GCA_035292085.1 bacterium | reverse complement strand
GATGCCGGGCGGATCGGCTACATCCTCTTCCAGTTCCCCCGGTGGTATGTCCCGTCTCCCGGCCTCTTCCGGCGCCTGAATCACATCCGCGGCCTGCTGGACGGCTACCGGGTGGCCGTGGAGTTCCGCCACCGCGCCTGGGTCGATAACAAAAACCGCGCGGCGGTCGTGGATGTGCTGCGGGAGAACGACTTCATCTACGTGATCCCGGACGAGCCGGAACTCTCCTGGACGGTGCCGCCGGTGGTCCTGGTCACGTCCGACTGGTCCGTCGTGCGCTTCCACGGCCGCAACGCCGCCGCCTGGGGCCGGCGCGGCACCTCCACTCACGAGGTGTACGACTACCTGTATTCCCAGGCCGAACTGAAGCCCTGGGCGACCAAGTCACGGGAGATCGCCGGGCAAGTGAAACGGCTCCATCTAATGTTCAACAACCACTACCGCGGCAGCTCGGCCAAGAACGCGCGGACGATGCTCGAGATGCTCGCCTCCCGGCGTTCGAAGTAACGTATCGAAGTTACGCGCTGGCGGCTCCCGCCGCCTCCCCGTACCACGCCAGCAGGTCACGGATTCCGTAGGCGTAACCTTCGCTCTGCTTCTTCCCATCGGTCACGCGGTCCCAGCCGTGGTGCGTGACGGTTACGCGGGTGCCCTGGGCCGTCGGATCGAAGAGCACCTCGACCTCCGTCTGCGCGCCGGGTGCCCAGCCCGCTTCGCGCCAGGTATACACGAGACGCCGGCCCGGCTCCCAAACCTGTACGCGGCCGATCTCAAATCCCTCACCGGTCTGCGCGTCGTAGACCTCGATGAAGCGGCCGCCGACGAACGGCTCGAAGCGCAGGCCTACGGCCCGGTGCCGGTCGTTCCAGTAGTGCGTCCCTCGTTTCCACCAGCGGTTGATCTCGGCCGTGTACAGGCGAAAGGCGGTCTCCGGATCAGCCGGGACCTCAACGCTGTGACGCACGGCCGTGATGGCGTCGGCCATCTCGCTTGCTCCTCCTTCCTGGGATGCGTCCCCGCGGCCGGCGCCGTGCTTTGCTCCGTTCACCGGCCTCCGTTCTGACGAACCCTGCAAACGCCGCAAGTTGATGCGCCCAGAACGACTGCAGCCTAGCGGCCCAGCGCGCCACGTCATCCAGCGGCTCGCGGCGCAGGCGGTACATGCGGACGCGGCCGTCCTGCGGGATGCGGTACTCCTCCACCGCACCCCGCGAGCGCAGGAGCCGCAGGTGCCTGCTCAGGGCGGGTCTGCTGATGGCGCAGGCAGCGGCCAGTTGCCCCGCGGGATGGGGCCGCGCCGCCAGCATGGCGACGACCGCCCGGCGGGTCGGATCCGCCAGCACATCGAGCACCGGGGCGTCTGGAATATGGTTAACCATCTAGTTAACTATTTTGGTCTGATTCGAGTAAATGTCAAGGCCTGTTACGGAGGGAACGTCAGGTGTCGGGGCTGAAAGCGCAGTTCGAACTCCGGCAGATGGCCGACCTGGGTGCGGCGCCGGAGCAACCACAACGGGCGGACGACGAAGAATACCTCCTGCGGCTCGGGTCCCACTTTCGGGAACGCGTAGAGACGGACGAACGTTTCGCCGGGATCCACGTGCTCCAGCAACTGAGTGGGAACGAGCGTCGGGTGATCCGCGGCCAAGGACGCGTCGGCGACGGGACGGCGGCGTTCTCCATCCACGCGCAGACGCACGTTTACCGAAAGATACCCCTCGACGCTCAACGAACTGCGGTTCGCCAGTTCCAGCAGCATGACCGTGTACGCGGCGGAGGCGCGGCGGTGGCTGTCCTGCTCGTCGCGGCGGGTGTTCCACTGCTGGTAGTAGGGGTGGTCGACCAGGCGGGGGGTGATCCAGGCGACCGTGAACGTGACGAATCCCCTGCCGACCAGAGCAAACCCGGTGCTCGCCTCGTGTCCTTCTGGACTCTGCGGAGGCGCCGCGAGTGTGCCGGGGACTCCTCCGGCCGCGGCGAGCATGGCCGCCACGGCCAGGGATCCGATCAGGCGGCGAAGCGTCGCCCGCCCTCCGGCGTCCTAGGCCCGGATCTCCTGCCGCTGAAAGAGTACATAGGTCCCGGCAAAGAGCAGGAGCACCGCCGCGATCATCCCGGTGAACTGCGGCCACGCGAGCAGGAGACTCTGCGAGAGCGGCAGCGCGCCGCGGACCGCGCCTTCCAACTGCGTGATCAACACCGGTCCCAGCGCCCGTGTCTCCGGACTGAGCAGGCTCAGCAGCACCTCCGCATAAAGCGTGTTGGGCGAGAGGCGGGAAAGCGCCAGCCGCAG
>DATDQT010000125.1:0-14134 GCA_035292085.1 bacterium | reverse complement strand
CTGGATCTTGGAGGCCGGGACTCCGAAGCTCGACTGGAAGAACTACGAAGGCAAGACGGTCTTCGACCTGGCGACCGAGCATGGACATGAGGAGATCCTGCAATTGCTCCGCGGCCATTCTGCTGCCTAGCTCGCGCGGATGCTGAGCCGCTGGAAGGCGCTGGCGGTAGTGGTGGCGGCGGTGGCCGTCGTCGCCGCGGCGTGCGGCCAGGGACTGGTGCCCCCGCCGGCCGTCGTGCCCCCGGGCGACCCCAGCGTCGCCGCCCTGTTGGGCGATGACCGTCGGGACAAACTCGAAGACCGTATCGCTACCGGCGCCCGCCCCTGGTCGCGGTGGGTGAGCTGGGGCGAAGAACTATTCTACAACGGGTTCGTCGAGGACCCTCCCGTCGGTCCGAAGCCGTCTCCGCGGATCTCGGTCTTCTACACGTGCGCCAACTGCCACAACACGGCCCGCGAAGATCCGGTGCTCACGGATCAGAACCCCGAAGCACGGTTTCAGTACATTCAGAGCCGTCCCGGCATGTTCATGACCCAGGGCACGACGATGTGGGGCGCGGTCAACCGGGAGTCGTTCTACAACGGGTACTACGCCCTCTATCACGACCTGTGCGTCCCCGATCCCACCACGGAGACCCAGACGGCGAACGGAGGTCCAAACGAGCAGGGGCAGTGCGCGCCCGGCACGCGGAAGATGGATCCCAAGAGCCTGGAGGACGCGACCCAGGTGTGCAGCGGGTACTGCAGCGTGGGTCGGTACCTGGTGCGCTGGGAACTCGATGCGATGATGGCGTACTTCTGGAGCCTGGAACTGCACCTCTCGGATCTGGGGCTGTCGCCGGACGATGAACAGTCGGTGCGCGAGACGCTGCTGCCCTCGCCGCGGGACCCCCGCCGCGCCGCGGAGGCGCGGGCGCAGCTGCGGTCCCGGTTCCTGCTGGCGGCCGGCGATACCGCGCGGACTGTGCCTGAAGTCAGCCGGTTGCCCGGCGGCGGGTATGCGGTCGGCCCCTACCCGGATGGGCAATCGTTCACCGGCGACCCGGGCCGGGGCGGCCCACTGTACGCGCGGTCGTGCGCGCACTGCCACGGGACCGCCATCTACCCGGTCAGCGGCGGCCCGCTGGCCGGCGATGTCAACCGGTTCTTCCAGATGCTGGCGAAAGGAACCTCGGAAAGCAACGCCGCGTACATGCCGGAATTCACGTATCAGCGGCTGAGCCGGCAGCAGAGCGCCGATATCCTGGCGTACCTGCTGCGGTTGCTCAGGGAAGGACGATGACACCGGAAACCGGAAGCCGGAAACCGGGAACGGTTGCCGCGACAATTGAAGAGCGGCTGGCCAGGGAGATCACGCCGGAACTCTACCGGCAGATTCGCGCGCTGTGGATCAAGCACTCCAAGGCGGAAGACGGCCGGGACCTCGCCGGCCTGATCGAGACGCTGTCCCCGGACTGCGTGTACGAGATCATCCCGACCGGCCAGCGCTGGGAGGGTCATGACGGCGCACGGCAGTTTTACCTGTCGTTTCTCGGCGCGTTCCCGGACGTGAAGTTCAACATGACCGACATCGTCATCGGGCCGCAGGGCGTCATCGAGGTGACCGAGATGACCGGGACCCACCAGGGCCCCTGGGCCGGGATGGCGCCGAGCGGTCGAGCCGTGCGGCTGCAAGTCATCATCCACTTCCCCTGGGATGCCCAGGCGGGCAGGTTTGCCGGCGAACGTATCTACTTCGACCGGGCGGCCCTGGCGGAGCAGATCAATGCGTGACCTGATCGTCTACGGCCTGGAGACGACGTTTACCCGCGCGAAGCGGTGTGTCGACGATTTCACTGATGATGAAGCCCGCGTGCGCCCGCATGGGCTCACGCCGATCATCTGGCAGTTCGGTCACATCGTGAGTGCGGATGCGGGCTACCTGTATCGTGCCGGCGGGGTGCTCGACGTCCCCTCGACCTACCGGACCCTGTTCGGGACCGGAACCGGAGGCGATGCCGCGTACCCGCCGCTGACCGACTTGCGCGAGCTGTTTGAGGATGTCCAGCGCGAACTCGTTCGTGCGGCGCAGACGGCAGATCTCTCCCTACCGGTCGAAAGCCAAAGCTACCATACGGTGGGAGAGGTCTTGCTCTTCCCGATGTACCACCGCGGGTATCACATCGGGAAGATGACGACGCTGCGGGCGCTGTCCGGGAAGCGACGGTTGTTCGGGTAGATGCACGGCACCGTCGTCGTCGAGCGATTCGAAAGCCGGGCCCTCCGGGGCAATCCGCTCGGCGATCCGTACGCGCGCGACATCCCTGTCTATCTCCCCCCTGGCTACGAGGCCGAGCCCGAACGGCGCTACCCGGTCATCTACTGGCTGCACGGGTTTACGGGCATCGGACTGTCGGCGGTCAACCAGACGCTGTGGGTGCCGGCGCTGCCCCAGCTGATGGATCAGGTGATCGCGGCGGGGGCGCCGCCGGCCATCCTCGTGATGCCCGATGGGTCGACCCGCTACGGCGGCAGCCAGTACCTCAACTCGCCGGCCACCGGCCGGTACGAGGACTACGTCGTGCGCGAACTCGTGCCCTACATCGACGGCCGCTATCGCACCCAACCCTCGCGGGATCACCGCGGGGTGGACGGGAAATCCAGCGGCGGCTACGGAGCGATGGTGCTGGCCATGCGAAATCCGGACGTGTTCGGCGGCGTCGCCTCGCACAGCGGGGACATGTACTTTGAGGCGGGGTACAAGCCGTTCTTCTGGAAAGCCGTCCCGGAGATCGCGAAGCACGGGGGCGTCGAGAAGTTCCTTAACGCGTTTGACGCGGCGCCGAAGAAATCGCCGGAGGCCGTCGACGCCCTCATGCTCCTCATCGCCATGGCCCAGGCGTATTCGGCCAACGAAGACGGGACCTACGATCTGCCGATCGACCTCCAGACCGGCGAACTCCGCGATGCGGTGTGGGCGCGCTGGCTGGACTGGGATCCGGTGTACATGGTCGAGCGGCATGCCGCGGCTCTGCGGCAGATGAAGGTGATTTACATTGAGTGCGGGTCGAAGGATCAGTACTACCTGCAGTACGGCGCGCGCATCCTGTCACAGCGTCTCACCGCGCTGGGCATCCCGCACGAGCATCAGGAATTCGACGACAATCACACCAGCGTCAACTACCGCTACGTCGAGTCGCTGCGTCGCCTCGCGACGGCCCTCGCGTAGCCGCAACCGAACCTGTTCGTCCGGAGGATCCCATGAGCTGGCTGTTCACCGCTGAAGGGTGGATCGCGCTCGTCACACTGACCGCCCTGGAGATCGTCCTGGGCATCGACAACGTCGTATTCCTGTCGATCCTCGCCGGGAAACTGCCGTCAGGGCAGCAGTCCCGGGCGCGCCGCGTGGGCCTGGCACTGGCGATGCTCATGCGGATCGCCCTGCTGGCGTCATTGGCGTGGATCATCCGACTGACGGCGCCGCTGGTTGATGTGGCGGGCCGACCGTTCTCCGGACGGGACCTGATCCTCATTGCCGGCGGATTGTTCCTCCTTGCCAAGGGCACGCGGGAAATCCACGAACGGCTGGAGGGCCGTTCGGGGCACGTCTCCGCCCGGGTGGCGCCGTCGTTTGCCGCGGTGATCGTCCAGATCGTGCTGCTGGACATCGTGTTCTCGCTCGACTCGGTCATCACCGCCGTCGGCATGGCGCGGGACCTGGGCGTCATGATCACTGCGGTGGTGGCCGCGGTCGTGGTCATGATGGTGGCGGCGGCGCCGATCAGCGCATTCGTGCATCAGCATCCCACCGTGAAGATGCTGGCGTTGAGCTTCCTCCTGCTGATCGGTGTGTCACTGATGGTCGACGGTTTCGGCCAGCACATCAGCAAAGGGTACATCTACTTTGCCATGGGGTTCTCGATCCTTGTGGAGATGCTGAACCTGCGGGTCCGCCGCCTGCAGGGACCTCCGGTCGAGCTACACGAGCCCTACACGGAGGCCCAATAGGCCCAGGTGGGTCATTGCGCGCCGGGTGCCGCCGTCCTATGGTGTGGGCGGAGGGCGGGGGGAGCGCGATGCCGCGAGAGCAGGGCGCGTCGCCGAACGGGCAGGAACCGCGGCGGCCGGGCAGGGGGCTGAACCAGGTCACACTCGTCGGTCGGCTGGCCCGGGATCCGGACCTCCGGACGACCACCCAGGGCGTTCCCCGCGCATGGTTCGTCCTGGCCGTGGCCAGGGCGGGGCCCGACCACGACGGAGAACGCGAGGCTGACTTCGTGAACGTCGTGGTCTGGCGCCAGCTCGCCTCGGTGGTTGGGGATCATCTGCAGAAGGGCCGCCTCATCGGCCTCACGGGCCGGCTCCGGGTGGAGAAATTCGAGGACGCCGGCGCGTGGCGCACGACGACGGAAGTCGTGGCGGATCAGATTGTGTTCCTCGACGGGCCGCGGAAACCGCAGCCGACCCCGGCGGCGCCAGAGCCCTAAGATCGGTTTGCCGGAACGGGACGCCGCTTGAGGTCAGGTGGTGACCGGTTCCGGCTGCATCCCCGCCGGTGCGGCACTCGTTGCCGCGATCCGGTGCCGGTACATGTAGGCGGCGGCCATCAGCACCACGGGCCATGCGACCACCAGGCCGATGCCGAGCGCTGCCACGCCGAGGAGCAGGACGGCCAACAACGCAACGTCAAAGACGAACAGTCTCCACTTGACGCCATCGGTGAGGCGGGCACTCGCGTTGAACGCTTCCGTCACTCCCACGCCCCGGTCGACGATCACGTAGAGGGCGAACTGGTATTTGATCAGGAAAATCAGCCCGGGGACGATCAACAGCACGAAACCGATCATGACAATGACCGTGTAGACGATCGTGGCTCCCAGGTACCGCCAGAACAGGTGGCGGCGCGAGACGAGGTCCCCGTAGGTCGCGGGCTGTCCATCGTAGACCTTCAGCGACACGGCAATCGTCCCGATGGACACGAGAATGGAGATGACGGATCCGGCGAGGTTGATCAAGAGGTTCAGAAGCGGCGCCGACTTGGCGAACGGCTGTGCGATCGCCTGCGGGAGATACGAGAGCGCACCAATGATGAGGATCAAGACGATCCAGAACCCAAGCCGTTCGGTCACGCGGTCCCAGCCGTAGCGTATTGCCTCCCCCGTCGGCACAGGGTTCACAACCATGGCCGATTCCCTCCCAGGAATTTTGGTGTCGGGTTCGTGGCGCTGAGGTGGAATCCTTCGATGAGAAGCCTGCGGTAGATAGACAGGCGGAGCAGTCGGACTGCCCCGCCTGTCCCTTGAAGTGGCTAGTTACAGATGGCTTTCCCCGATCCTGCCGGGAGGACGCGCACCATAAACGTGGCCCGCGGCGACCCATTGAGGAAGACGACCGCCCCATCGTAGATCCAGGCGAGGTAGGCCTGGCCGCGGTACTGGTTGAGGCCGGAGCAGACCGGTGCACCGTAGGCCTTGATGAGATCGACGTCGGTCGAGCCAATCCGGATGCCTTCTGCCGTCGCCAGCTCCGGACTCTCCGTATCGATCATGAGCGCCCTGCCTTGATAGAAGTAGACGTCAATCTTCTGATTCGCCCACAGCCACCAGCCGTTGGAGTACCGCTCCGACGGCGGTCCGCCCAGCGCGGCCTGCACCTCGGCCGGGCTCATTCCGAGTCTGACCGGTCCGACGCCGTCTCCGGGCCGGATCCCCGCGGGAGTCTGGGCCAGCACGTGCGCGGACCCAGTTGCCAAGGCCAGGAAGTTGATGAGGATGAGCGCGATTGCGACCTGTCTCATTGTCGTGCCCCCTTTCGTGTTGTGTTGCGTCCTTAGCCTACGGTCAGGGGGCAAAACGGCCATCGGCCGGGCGTCCCGACGTACGGGATGCGGCGTCCTGAATATTCAGGACACGTGGGAGCGAGGATTCCCTGCCCGCCGAAAGAAGGGGATGGCCATGGGGCATGCAGGCTGCCTGCTGCTGCATGGATTTTCCGGCTCGCCGCTGGAGATGATCCCCCTGGCGGACGTCCTCGAGGCGGAAGGGTGGACCGTTTCGAATCCGGCGCTGGCCGGGCACATGACGAGTCCCCGGGACCTCGCCAAGACCTCGTGGCCGCAGTGGGTCCGCTCAGCGCGGGACGCCTACGAGGCCCTCAGCCGACGGTGTGAGCGGGTGGCCGTGCTGGGCATGTCGATGGGCGGCGCCGTCGCGCTGCACCTCGGGGTGACGGAGCGCCCCGATGCCGTGGTCGCGATCTCGACGCCGAGCAGAGTACGCCCCTTGATCGTGCGGGCATCCCGGGCGGCCTCCAAGGTCATGCGGCTGGCCCCCATCCCGTTCCGCCTCGGCCCGAAGGACCCGCAGGTGCGGCGCTATCGTTCTCCGTACCGGGCCTATCCGTTAGGGGGACCGGCGGAAGTCGCGTCGCTGCTCGATGAGACGCGGCAGTTGCTGCCGTCGCTGCGCGCACCGCTGCTGATCGTCCAGGGGCGGCGCGACCGGGTGATCCCGCGCGAGAGTGCCCATGAGATAGCCGATCTAGTGACGGCGGCGCCGGTCGAAGTGCTGTGGCTTCCCCGGTCCGGCCACGTCGTGACGCTCGACAAGGAACGGGACGTGTGTTTCGACGAGGTGCGATCGTTCCTGACGCGGTACTTACACGTGCCGGAGCGCAGCGAGCACGCCCAGCGCCACGGCGGCGAGGAGACCCAGCAAGAGTAAGGGGAACAGCAGGAACCATCCCGCCGACTCCGCCCGCCAGGCGATCCCGATCAGGACGAGCAGAAGCAGGCCGCCCGTCAGCATGCCGATGCGGACCGTGCGGCCGCCGATGTGGGTGGTGCGTCGGGTCACGGCGCGGACCCCTTGGGACCGGCCGCCTGCGCGCGCAGCCCCGCGATCGTTTCTTCATAGGACTGCATGATGCGGCTCTGGCGCTGGAAGCGCATGGCCAGATACCCAGCGTACAGCGCGATCCCCCAGAACGTCAGGATTTTCACGGCCTCAATGGTCAAATCGCCCGACGGCGGCGTGAACAGCAGTACGAGGACGTAGGCCACGTTGTACACGGTCGCCACGTACAGCGCCATCGGCATGCCGTAGCGAATGCTGTTGCTCACCAGGACGATGAAGTACGTGTAGTAAAAGACGCTGCCGCTGCCGCCGGTGAACCAGACCAGCAGCGAGATGATGATGAGGTCTGTTCCCGTCGTCACGTACTTGAGCCACCGCGGAGCGGAGGTCCGAAGGATCACACTGTATGTGGCGTTGAGCACCACGATCGCCGCCGTCAATGCAACGATCGTTGACCAGGGTACAGTAAGCAGTCCGCCCCGTTTGAGGTAGGCGACCGCGGCGAAGAGCACGGCGGCGACGAGCCACCGGACCGCCACTTTGCTTCGTTCGGTCTGTTGCTCCATCGCAATGCTCCTCACTTCGCCGGCGTGGCAAAGGCTTCAACTTCCGCCCGGGCCGTGAGATCGTTCAACGCGTCCTCCAGCCGCTTCGACAGCGCCTCCAGGCCCGCATCGTTGAGGGTCTCGGGGACGGTGATAGGCTGGCCGATGACCAGCGCCGCGCGCGTCAGCGGAACCGGTAGCTCGAACTGGTCCCAGGACTCCAGCGCGACCGCCCGCTGAATCCCCGCCCCGACCGGCACGAGCGCGACGCCGGTCTTCTTGGCCACAAATGCGGCGCCCGGCTTCGCGCGGAACATCGGGCCGGCCGGTCCATCCGCGGCAATCACGCCGCCCCGTCCCTGTTCCAGTGACTGGAGGAACCGGATGACGCCGCGGGATTCGGTCGCAAAGTGCGCCGCATCGAGCACGCGGTACCCGAGGTGCTGCAGCGCGGCGAGGGTGATCCGCCGCATCGCCCGCGAAGCCGGCCGGAAACTACCGTCGCGGGCGTGGCTGGAGTACACGACCAGGGGCAGCCCCTGGAAGAAGAACACCGGCAGCAGGCCCCGGCCGTGCCAGACGACGAGCAGGAACGGCCGCGATGTGCCAAGCAGCGCCGAGACGTGCTCGTAGCCGAAGATGTGCAGGTCGATGGAACTGTCGACGATCCGGAACAGCCCGACGACGAACAGGGACAGGATCCAGGCTGCACCTTCGATGAGGCGCTCCGCAAGTCGACGGCGATCAGGAACCTCGCCTGGGGACCGGCTTCTTGTCGCAGTCGCCATGGTGCTCACCGATTGGTCACCCGGGGCGCGGGGCCCGAGGCACGGGGCACGTCAGTTCAGTCGTCGAGTCCGTACTCGCCGGTCCGATGGGACTTCAGGTACATCTGCTCGATAATGTCGCCGTAGCGCTGCATGATCACCTTGCGGCGCACCTTGAGGGTCGGCGTAATCTCACCGGCATCGAGCGTGAACTCCTTCGGCAAGACGGTGAACCGGCGGATGCGCTCGTAGGCCGCGAGGTCGGCGTTGATCTCCTTGACGGTCGACGCGATCAGCGCCTCGGTGACCGGATGGGCGGCGATAGCCTCGTGGCTCAGGGCCCCGTTGGTGCCCTGTTCGGCCAGCCGGGCCTCCACGGCCTCGAAGTTCGGGACGACCAGCGCGACGAGGTAGGGGTACTTGTCGCCGATCGCGACCGCCTGGGCGACGAAGGGGCTGGCGGCCAGGCGCGCTTCAATCGGCTGCGGGGCGACATTCTTGCCGCCGGTGGTCACGATGAGGTCCTTCTTGCGGTCGGTAATGAACAAGAATTCCTGCTCGTCGAGATGGCCGATGTCTCCAGTGTGCAGCCAGCCGCCGGCGTCGATGGCCTCGGCGGTGGCCTCCGGCTTGTTCCAGTAGCCCATCATGATGTTGGGCCCGCGCGCGAGGATCTCCCCGTCGGGCGCAATCTTGACCTCCACTCCCGGCGGCGCCAGCCCGACCGAACCCAGCTTGTTCGATTCCAGCCGGTTCACGGCAATGACCGGCGCGCTCTCGGTCAATCCGTAGCCATTGAGGACCGGCAGGCCGACGATGTCGAAGAACTCGGCGATCTCCCGGGCAATCGGCGCGCCGCCGGAGACGCTGAACCGCAGGCGGCCGCCGAACCGCTCCAGGATCTTCGAGAACACCAGCCGTCGCGCCAATGCGTACTGCAGCCGCGCCAGCAGCGGAGGCCGCCGCCCGGCCCACTCGGCGGCTTTGACTGCCCGGCCGGCCCGCAGCGCCCAGGTGAACAGGCGCTGCTTGGCCCCACCTTCTTTCTGCACGCGGGCGAGCACCTGGACATACGCGCGTTCGTAGACCCGGGGGACCGATGCGAGAATCGTGGGCTGGACCAGCGGCAGCATCATAGACACCCGTTCCACCGCCTCCACGTACGTGATCCGGCAGCCGCAGTAGAGGAACAGGTAGTCGAGGATGCGCTGGAAGATGTGCGAGAGCGGTAGGAACGACAGCGTGTCGTCCGCATCGGTGATCGGGTACTCGGGCCGCAGCGACGTGATCTGCGAGACGAAGTTGCGATGGGACAGCATCACGCCTTTCGGTTCGCCCGTCGTGCCCGAAGTGTAGATGAGGCTGGCCAGTTCGTCAGCTCGCAGCGCCGGCTGGGGGAGCGCGTCGATCCCGCCGGGCAGCCCCGGCAATTCCTGGAGCGCCGGCAGGCCGTTCGCCAGCCCCGGGTCGATGCCGACGATGCGGACGCCGGGCAGCTGCGCGCCGGCGTCTGCGGCCGTGCGGGCGCGGTCCTTGCCGGACACCAGGAGCATCTTGGCCCCGGAGTCCGCCACGATGTACTGCACCTGGTTCGCCGGCAGGCTGGGGTAGAGTGGCACCAGCACCGCGCCCAGCAGATGACACGCAAAGTCGATGATGTGCCATTCCGGGCGATTTTCAGCGAACAACGCGACCCGGTCGCCCTTCTCGATTCCCGCCTGCGCCAGGCGTGCCGCGGTGTGACGCGTCGCGTCGGCGAATTCCACGACCGTGTAGCCGCGCCAATCTCGCCCGGCTCGTGTCCGGAGGAGTTCCTTTCCGGACGGATTGGTGGTGACGATGTGCTCAAAGAGATCTCGCAGCGTCTCCATAGTCTTCTCCCTGGCGATGGTCTCCACGCCGTGAGGCGGGAGTGGAATCAGGGGATGCGGCGTCGGCGAAGTGTTCGGGGGTCTATCCGCATCCCCTGCTGGTGCGGTGATGGCCCGGTCGTCGAAGATCAGGGTCGCGGCCTTGGCCCGACCTGCGTCCGGGCAATCCCGAGGATGAGAAGAACTAAAACGAGCGCTGCCGCAACACGCTCATCCATTAAGCTCACCCCCTTGCTCTACCGGCTTTCTGTGACCGCCCGTGAGCGTCTTCTTCGGAGATCAGTCTAAGGTCTAGGCGGCCGATCGCCATCGGACAGCTGTCCCCGGTGTGGAGGGATCCTGTCCTGAATTTCAGGGACAGGCGTCCCGGGGAAGGCTACTTGGGGGTCTCCGGCTCGTCCGGCTTGGGGCCGAGCCCGTGCCGGGCCGCGATCAAGGCGGCCTCGGTGCGATCGTTGGCGTGAAGCTTTCCCAGAATGGCGCTGACGTGGTTGCGGACGGTCTTTTCCGACAGGAAGAGCCGTTTGGCGATCTCGCGGTTCCGCAAGCCGCCGGCGAGGAGTTCGAGGACTTCTGTCTCGCGCTTCGTCAACTGGGCAAAGAGCTTCCGCTGGCCCCGTGCCATCCGGTCGATGCGGGTGAACTCGCGCACCACTCGGGCGACGAGCCCGGCGGACAGGAAGCCTTCGCCCGCCTGTGCGGAGCGAATGGCGCCGGCGATCTGCGGGACGGAGGCATCCTTGAGGACGTAGCCGATGGCGCCGGCTTTCAGCGCCGCGAAGAGGTTGTCGTCGTCGTCGTAGGCCGTCAGCACGACGACGGCGGTCTGCGGGAGCTGCGTGCGGACCTCGCGCGTCAGTTCGATGCCATCCATCACCGGCATCCGCAGGTCGGTCAGCACGACGTCGGGGCGGTGCGCGAGCGATTCGATCAACGCGTCGCGTCCGTTGGCCGCCGTGGCGACGATCGTCACGTCCTGTTCTCGCGCCAGCAACTCTGCCAGGGTGGCGCGCAGCAGTCCCTCGTCCTCCGCGATCAAGACCCGGACCATCAGCGGCGTGCCTTCGGCAGGGGCCAGGCGGCGGAGATGATCGTGCCGCGGCCCGGTGCCGACGTGATCTCCAGCGTCCCCTGCGCGCGGGCGACCCGGTCCCGCAAGCCGGCCAGTCCTCCGCCGGCGGCGGCGGGATCGAAACCCGTCCCGTCGTCTCGAATCGTGCACCGGACTCTGCCGTCGTCCACGCTGACCTCAACGTCGACCTGCGATGCCCCGGCGTGCTTGGCCGCGTTAGTCAGCCCTTCCTGGATGACCCGCAGGATCGCGTGCTCGGTCGCGGGGGCCAGGCGGGGAAGGGAGGCAGGGACGTCAACGTCCAGGATGAACGGCCAGCGGTCCGACACGGCGGAGACCTGCGCGCGGAGGGCGGTCGCCAGGTCCGCATGCTGCGCGCCGACGCGCAGCCGGCGCACGAGGTAGCGGAGTTCGTCCGACGCCCGCACGACGCTCTCGCGCTCTTGCGCGAGGATGGTCGCCGTCCGATCGGGGTCTTCATGCACCAGCCGGCCCGCCAGTTCCAGCCGGGCGCCGAGGGTCACCAGGAGGTGCTGGATCCCGTCGTGGATCTCCCTGGCCAGTTCGGTCCGATACTCGGCGCGTTCGGCCGCACGTTCGTAGAGGGTGACCGTCTGGATGATCCACCCGTACAGTGAGGCGATGATGCCGATGATGGCCAGCCGGAAGGCCGACTCGACGGACCACCCGCCGCCGGTCTGCATCACCACGAAGAAGTAGGAGCCGACTGTGATCGCGGCCAGGGCAATGAGCCGGTCCAGACGCATGGTCGCCGCCGCGGACGCGATCGGGATGAAGTAGAGGATGGTCATCGCATCTCTGGGATTGCCGATGATCAGCAGGGCGACCGTGATGAGCGCGACGTCGCAGAAAGGCCACACCTGCGCGAGTTTGGGCCAGCGGCCGGCCCACGTGAGCCCGCTTCGGAGGAGGAGATAGGCGGCGGCGACCGCAGCGAGGATAGTGAGCCGACCGACATCGATCGGCAGGTCGTGGCCCCGGGAGGCCGGCACCCACAGCCAGAGCACCGCCAGCGGCGCGAGCGCCCAGACATGCGCCAGGATGATAAGCTGCAGCCGCCGCTGCATTGTTGAGCGTTGTTACGCCACGTCTAGACCCTGCTCCTTCGTCTGCAGCGATGTCCCGGAATATCATGACTCTCCGAAAGGCGCGCCGGGACGACAGGTGGATGGCAGGCGACTACGGCGAGCCTAACCTCGTGAGCGAGGTCGACAAAGACACGAGAGGGTGGTGGTGGTGGGGATGCGTTCCGGGAAGGTTGGGATGGCAATCATCGCACTCGTGGTCATCTTCCTGACAACACCACATCCGCAGGAGGCCTCGGCCTATTCACTTTCCCTGGCGCCGGAGGCGATTGCAGAGGCTCAGGCGTACGGAGCGAGTCGCCGGACGCTCTCGGGCGAACTCGATGAGCGCCCTTGGACGCGGTGGGCGGGGCTGACAGAAAGCTCCACACAGGGGCGGATCCTGCTTGAGATCGTCTGGGTGACCCCATTTCTTGAACTGGCACGGGCCCGAGCCAGTCTCGGCCGGCCCCTGAACGATCAAGAAATCAAGGACATTTTGGAGGCCACATCACAGCGAGCCACCGTGGAGGTGACGGTCCGGGTCCTTCGTACATTCCGACCGCAGGATCAACTGGACGCCCGCGCGGTCACGATGGTCGTCGAACGTCAGGGCGGCGCGATCATCCGTCCAACCGACATCACTCGCAGCGAGCCCAGCCGCCTCACGGGGCCGTTCTTAGCCTATTCGGGTTTCTCCACGATGCTTCGATCGGGATTTCGCTACTCCGATGGCCTTGAGCCCGGGGAGTCAGTCGCGGTCGTCGTCAATTGGGGCATACATCGTATTCTGGTGCCGATCGAGCTGGGTCTACTGCGATGAGCCGGATGATCATCCAGTCTGTGGTTCATCCGACGTCGGGTACATCCGGTCATGCGCTTGACCGGTCTCGTGGTTGAAGAAGCGCAGCGTCATCTGTTCACCCTCGATCTTCCGCACCTGGATCCAGAACCGGTCGCCGGGCTTCCAGTTCCCCTCGGCTTGCATGGTCCGGAGGAGGTCGATCAGGATCTCTTCGGTCGTCATGGTCGCGGTGGTTCTTCTTTGCGGAGCCGCCTCCGGGGTTCCTGCGGATGCGAGGCGCAATCGCCTCCTACGGAGAACCGATGTTACCGATGGCTCTCATCCTGACCGAGTCGGACGTACGGGGGCTCCTGACCCTGGAGCGAACGATCGAGCTCATGGAGAGTGCCCTGCTGGCGTACTCGACCGGCGGGGTGGTCCAACCCGTGCGGCTGGTGGTGCCCGCCGAGCGGCACGGTGGACTCGCCGCACTGATGCCCGCCTACGTCACGACGCGTGAGGCACTGGGGGCCAAAGCCGTGACGTTCTATCCCGGCAACGCCGCACGCAATCTCCCGACACACATGGCGGTCATCTTGCTGTGGGACAGTGCCACCGGAGAGCTCCTGGCGATGATAGATGGCCGTTTGATCACCGAAGTCCGCACAGCCGCGGTGTCAGCGGCGGCCACGAAGGCGCTCGCTCGTCCGGATGCGGCCGTGCTGGCGCTGCTCGGATCCGGTGTGCAGGCCCGGAGCCATCTCAAGGCCTTGCGCCGCGTAAGGCCGATTGCGGAAGTCCGCGTGTGGTCGAGAACTCCGGCGCATGCGAAGGAATTTGTCGAACGGTTGGAGCTGTCGGTGCGGGCGGTGCCGACGGCGGAGGAGGCTGTTCGCGACGCCGATCTCATTTGCACTGTGACCTCCGCGACGGAACCGGTGCTGCGGGGTGAATGGCTGTCCCCCGGTTCCCACATTAACGCCGTCGGGGCCCCCCGGCCGGCCTGGCGCGAACTCGATACGGCCGCGGTGGTCCGGTCCCGCTGTTTCGTCGACTCGCGCACGGGCGCGCTGGCTGAGTCCGGTGACCTGTTGCTCCCGATCCAGGAGGGCGCAATCGATGCCACGCACATCGCCGGCGAGATCGGCGAGGTGTTTGCCGGCACCGTGGCGGGCCG
>DATDQT010000124.1:0-68643 GCA_035292085.1 bacterium | reverse complement strand
TTCGGGAGTTGCTCGCGGAACTCGACGGCCTGCGGCACCTTGAACCGAGCGAGGTGCTGCCGGCAGTACTCGATGATCTCCTCGGCGGTCGCCGCCGCGCCCGGTTTGAGCACGACGAAGACCTTCACGGCTTCCCCGCGGTATTCGTCTCGCACGCCGATCGCCGCCGCCTCGAGCACCGCGGGATGGGCGTACAGGACCTCCTCCACCTCCCGCGGGAAGATGTTGAGCCCGCCGCTGATGATGAGGTCCTTCTTGCGGTCCACGATGTAGAAGAAGCCGTCGGCGTCCATCCGCGCGATGTCGCCGGTGAGCAGCCAGCCGTCGCGCACGACCTGCGACGTCTCCTGCGGATGGTTCCAGTACCCGGCCATGACCTGTGGCCCGCGGATCGCCAGCTCGCCGACCTCTCCGATGCCCAGAAACCGGTCGGAATGTTCGGCATCCACGATCCGCGCCTCGGTATCGGGGATCGGCACCCCGATGCTGCCGAGTTTGCGCGTCCCCTGGATGGGGTTGACGTGCGTGACCGGTGAGGTTTCCGTGAGCCCGTACCCTTCGACCAGCCGGCCGCCGGTCAGCGCCTCAAACCGGGTCTGCACCTCTCCCGGCAGCGGCGCCGCGCCGGAGATGCACGCTTGAATCGACCGCATGGCGACCTGCTGCGCCTGCGGGTGGTGGATGATGGCCGTGTACATGGTCGGGACGCCCGGGAACATGGTCGGCCGGTAGCGCGAGATCGCACCGAAGACCTGCTCGATCTGGAAGCGCGGGAGCAGAATCAACCGCGATCCGTTTGAGACGCAGAGGTTCATCGCCGACGTCATCCCATAGGAATGGAAGAAGGGAATGACGGCCAGCGCCGTCCCCTCGCCGGGGCGCAGCTGCGTGAACCAGGCCCGCGCCTGCAGCGTGTTGCAGACCAGGTTCCGGTGGCTGAGCGCGGCGCCCTTGGGCACGCCGGTGGTCCCGCCGGTATAGAGCAGGACGGCCGGCGAACCCAGGTCGTTCTGGGCGGGAGCTTGCCCTGAACCCGAGCGGAGCGAGTGGTTCAGGGGCGCCGCGACCAGCTCACTGAAGCGTCTCACGTCGGGGGCCCACGGCACCTCGACGAGGTGACCCTCCCGCCGGGCCTTCAACGGGTACAGCAGCCGCAGCAGCGGTGGGAAGAACTCGTTGATCGACGTCACGATGATCGTCCGCAGCGGCGTACGCGGGCGGACCGCGGCGAGCTTGGGGAAGACGAGATCCAGCGTCACGGCGACCGCGGTCCCGCTGTCATTGAGCTGGTGTTCGATCTCCCGTTCGACGTACAGCGGGTTGAACGGCACGACGACGGCGCCGGCCTTCAGGGCGCCGTAGTACGCGATGAGAAACTGCGGGCAGTTCGGCAGGTGCAGCGACACCCGGTCACCGGCGCGGACCCCCAGACGGATCAGGGCGGCCGCGAACCGGTCCGCCAGGTCTTGCAGCCGCCGGTATGTGAGCCGGGCCCCGAAGAAGACGGTCGCCGTGTGCTGTGGGAACCGCGCCGCCGACTGGTCCAGGAACTCCGAGACGGCAATCTCCGGATACTCGAGCGTCTGCGGCACGCCCGGTTCATAGAACTTCAACCACGGCCGTTGTTCACTCATCCGGATACCCGGGTCTGACAACGCGCGAAGCCCGTCAGTTCGTGTACCGTCCCTGTTCCACCAGCCGGTCCGCAATCTGCCGGCGCAACGCGACGGTATTGACCGGCGTGTAGCGCAGGAACCGCCGCAGGCCGGCCAGTTCGGTGCGGAGCGTGTCGCCTTCTTCCGCTGCCGCCAGCACCATCTTGGCCGTGGCGTCCACGCGCGCGATCGCATCGTGCACGTAGGACCGGACCATGGCGATCTTGAGGGCCGCCGCGGCGGCGCCGTCCCGCTTGACCGCCTTGAGGGCCCGCAGCAGCGCGCTCTCCATGGCAAAGATCTCGATCACGAGGTCGGCGAGGCCGGCTAGGACCTCCTGCTCGTTTTCGATCGTGTCCATGTACTTCTGCACGGCTACCCCGGCCACCAGGAGCGCGGCTTTCTTGGCGCCGGTCACCAGCCGCCGTTCTTCGGCCAGGGGCCCGCCGTCGCCGCCGTCGGGCACCGACGGCTCGGTCAACTCTTTCGCCACGGCCATCGCGGCCGGGATCAGCGCCAGCCGTCCCCGCTGCGCCCGGCGCAGCAGCATGCCGGCGGTCAGCAGTCGGTTGATCTCGTTGGTCCCTTCGAACAGGCGGTTAATCCGCGCGTCGCGGTACGCCCGCGCCGCGGGGTACTCTTCGATGAAGCCGTATCCGCCGTAGACCTGGACCGCCTCGTCGACGACGTAGTCGAGGGTCTCCGACGCGAAGACCTTGTTGATCGCGCATTCCGCGGCGTACTCTTCCAGCGCGCGCATCGCCGCCTGCGGGTCGCCGTGGACGCCGCCCAGCGCGCCCTCGACCAGGCCGCCCGTGCGATACGCCATGCTCTCGGCCACGAACGTGCGGATGGCCATCTCGGCGAGTTTGTGTTTGATCAGACCGAACTCAGAAAGCCGCCGCCCGAACTGCTGGCGCTCCTGCGCGTAGGCAATCGCCTGCCGCAGGACCGCCTTGCTGGCGCCGACGCACCCGGCGGCCAGCTTGAAGCGGCCCATGTTCAGGATGTTCACCGCCACCTTGAATCCGGCCCCGATGTCGCCCAGGACGTTCTCGACGGGGACTTTCGCATTCTCGAGGAACAGCGAGGCCGTGGACGACCCGCGGATCCCCATCTTGTGCTCTTCCTCTCCGACGCTGACCCCCTCGGTGCCCCGCTCGACGATGAAGCAGGTATGCTTCTCGCCGTCCACTTTCGCGAAGACGGTGAAGACGTCGGCGAAGGCGGCGTTGGTGATGAACTGCTTGGCGCCGTTGAGGAGGTAGTGGGCGCCGTCGGCGGACAGCACGGCCCTGGTCCGGATGGACATCGCATCGGACCCGGCGGTGGGTTCGGTGAGGGCGTACGCGCCGATCAGCTCCCCCCGGATCATCTTCGGCAGGTACTGCTGCCGCTGGGCATCCGTGCCGAAGAACACGAGGGGCTCCATGCCGATGCCCACGTGGGCGCCGTACGACACGGCGAAGGACCCCGCCGACAGGTCCTCCGCGACGACGAGCGAGCTGATCTTGTCCAGTTCGGCGCCGCCGTAGGCCGCGGGCACCTCGATGCCGAGGAATCCGAGTTCCCCGAGCTTGCGGATCAGGTCACGGGTCAGCGACCAGTCTTTCTGCTCGATGCGGTCGAGTTTGGGGACGAGATCGCGTTCGACGAAGTCGCGGACGGTCTGGCCGACCAGCCGCTGTTCCTCGTTCAGATCCTCCGGCGTGAACGTCTCGGCCGGCCGCGTTTCGCTGATCAGAAACGAGCCTCCGGCCACCGGTGCAACGACTTCTTTCACGTCCATGTCAGGCCTCCTTAGACACGTTCGAACACGCCGGCCGCGCCCATCCCGCCGCCGATGCACATCGTGACCAGCCCGTACCGGGCGTTGCGGCGCCGCAGTTCGTACAGCAGCGTGGCTGTGAGTTTGGCGCCGGTGCAGCCCAGCGGGTGCCCCAGCGCGATCGCCCCGCCGTTGACGTTGACGCGGTCGGGGTCAAGCCCCAGTTCGCGGATCACGGCCAGCGTCTGCGAGGCGAATGCTTCATTCAACTCGATCAGGTCGATGTCGTCCAGCCGGAGTCCCGCCAGCCGGATCGCTTTGGGGACGGCTTCGACCGGGCCGATGCCCATGATCTCGGGCGCGACGCCGGCGACCGCGAACGCTCGGAAGACGCCCAGAGGGTGGAGCCCCAGGCTCCGCGCGCGGTCCGCCGACATCACGACCACCGCGGCCGCGCCGTCGCTGGTCTGCGAGGAGTTCCCGGCGGTGACCACGCCGTCTTTCGCGAACACGGGCTTCAGTTTCGCCAGCGCCTCGGGCGAGGTATCGTGGCGCACGCCTTCGTCGGTCGCAAACGTCACGGGGGTGGCCGTGGGGCGGCCGTCGCCATTCGATTCCCACCGCGTCACCGTGAGGGGGAGGATCTCCTCGGTGAACTTCCCGCTGCGGATGGCGTCCGCGGCGCGCCGGTGGCTGTGGTAGGCGTAGTCGTCCTGATCCTCGCGCGACACGCTGAACTTCCGCGCGACGTTTTCGGCGGTCAGGCCCATCGACAGGTACACGTCGGGCCAGTGATCGACGAGGTATGGATTGGGCGCGAAGTCGTGGCCGGCCTGGCCCGGCATGAGGCTCATGCTCTCTGTCCCGCCCGCGACGGCGACCTCCGAGAACCCGGTCATGATGTGCTCGCTGGCCGTGGCGATCGCCTGCAGGCCGGACGAGCAGAAGCGGTTGACGGTCTGCCCGGCGACGGTGTCGGGTAGTCCCGCCCGCAGGGCCGCGATCCGGGCGACATTCAGGCCTTGTTCCGCTTCCGGCAGGGCGCAGCCCATCACGACGTCCTCGATGTCGGCCGGCTCGAGCCCGCCCACCCGCGCGACCGCTTCCTTGATCACCGCCGCCGCCATTTCGTCCGGCCGTGTGTCCTTCAGGGTGCCGCGCGGCGCCTTGCCGACGGCGGTGCGGACGGCGCTGACGATGACGGCTTCTTTCATCGGTCGAACCTCCGGCCAGTCGGTCTCAATTTCTCAATGGCCTCCCCGTTTGCAGCAGATGCCGCATCCGGTCCTGCGTCTTGCGCTGCCCGATCAGGTTCAGGAACGCTTCCCGTTCCAAGTCGTGCAGGTACTCCTCCGAGACGCGCGTCCGGTAGGGCACCCGCCCGCCGCAAACCACGTGGGCGAGCCTCCGTCCGATAGTCTCATCGTACTCCGAGATGTACCCGGCGGTGCGCATCAGGTGCAGGTACGTCTCCAGGGCGCCCAGCCCGCGCTCGCCGACGACGGGAATCACCTCACGGAGGGGCGGCCGGTATCCCAGGCGCACCAGGCTCAGCGCGGCCTCCTTGGCATCGTGGATCAGCCGGTCCCCGTTCATGGAGATACCGTCTGACTCGCGCAGATATCCCAGCGACCGCGCGTCCTCGGCCGACGCGGACACCTTGGCCAGGGCGATGTTCTCGAAGATCCAGCGCACGAACGGACTGGGATCGGCCTCGGTGCCGGGTGGGATCCGCGCCGCCGCCCGGCGCACCATTTCGGTCGTCCCGCCGCCTGCCGGAATCAAGCCGACGCCGGTCTCGACCAGTCCGATGTACGTTTCCGCGGCGGCCTGGACCCGCGCCGCAGGGAGCACGACCTCGCAGCCGCCGGCCAACGTGCGGCCGAACGGGGCGGTGACGACCGGTTTCTCGAAGTAGCGCAGGGCGAGATTCAGACGCTGGAACTCGCGCAGCGCGAGCTCCACGTCTTCCCAGTTCTCCTCCTGCGCGAGCAGCAGCAGCAGCATCAGGTTGGCGCCGCCGGAGAAATCCTTGCCTTGATTGGCGATGACCAGGCCGTCGAACTGCGCCCGCACGACGTCCATCGCGCGGTGCATCATGCGGATGGTGTCCTCGCCGATCGTGTTGACCTTGGAGTGAAACTCCAGGCAGGCGATGCCGTCACCCAGGTCGACGAGACTGGCGCCGGCGTTCTCGGCGACGACGCCTCCGGCGGACTTCAGGTCGTTCAGGATGATGACGCCCGGACGGTCCGGTTCCGCGCGATAGCCGGCCAGCGTGAGGTCGAAGTATTCGCGCCCGCCGGCCCGGGGACGGTAGAACACTCCGTCCCCGCGGTCGAGGACGGCCTGCACCAGCGGCGGCACGGTGCGATCCTCACGCCCGAGCCGATTCGCGACGTCGCCCACGCCCAGCAGGTCCCAAGTTTCAAACGGTCCGTGATCCCACGCGTAGCCCCACCGCATCGCCCGGTCGACGTTGACGACGTCATCGGCGATCTCGGGAATGCGTGCGGCCGCATACACCAGAAGGCTGCTGGTGAGTCGCCAGAGGAATTCCCCGCCCTTGTCGCCTGCGCCGATCAGCTGCCGCAGACGCTTGGCCGGGTCCTCGATCGGCCGGGCGGCTTCCACCGAAGGCAGCGTGACCTTCCGCCGGGGCCGGTACTCCATCGTCGCATAGTCGAGGGCCTGGATCTCTCCGTTCACGCGCCGGTAGAACCCGCTTCCGGTCTTCTCACCCAGCCAGCCCCGGGCCGCCATCTCCCGGAACAGCGGCGGGACTGAGAAGACCTCGCGCTCCTCGTCATCGGGCAGGTTGCGGTAGGAGTTCTCCGAGACATTGATCGCCGTGTCCAGGCCGACCAGGTCGGTGGTACGGAATGTCGCGCTGCGCGGCCGGCCGATGAGCGGACCGGTGAGTTCGTCGACGTCTTCGATGGACAGGTCGAGATCCACCATCAACGACACCGCTTTCCGGAAGCCGTATGAGCCGATCCGGTTGGCGATGAAGTTGGGCCGGTCGTGGGCGTGGACGATCCCTTTGCCCAGCACACGATCGCCCCATGCCGCGGCGGCCGCCGCGACCGCCTGGTCGGTGTCCGGCAGCGCGATGAGTTCCAGCAGCTTCAGGTACCGCGGCGGATTGAAGAAGTGTGTGCCCAGGAAGTGCCGGCGGAACGCGTCGGACCGGCCGTCGGCGATCGCGTGCACCGGCAGGCCCGACGTATTCGTGCTGAGCACCGCGTCCTCGCGCCGGTACGCGTCGACCCGGTCCAGCAGCGCGCGTTTGATCTCCAGGTTCTCGACGACGGCTTCGATGATCCAGTCGGCGTCGCGGAGCTTGGGCAGGTCGTCGTCGAAGTTGCCCACCGAGATCAATTGGGCGCGCGAAGGCGTGAAGAACGCGGGCGGCTGCGCCGCCAGGGCGCGTTTCATTCCGGCGGCAGCGAATCGGTTGCGGACGTTGGGGTTCTGCAGCGTCTGCCCGCGGCGGCGTTCCTCATCGGTGAGCTCTGTGGGGACGATGTCCAGCAGGAGGACGGGGATGCCGGCGTTGGCCAGGTGCGCTGCAATCGCGCTGCCCATGACCCCTGCGCCGAGGACGGCCGCCTTACGGATCCGTGGCGTCACGATCGTTTCTCCGACATCGGCGTCGCTTGTACGCCGTCAATGAACAGGTCGGCGAAAATCCGCGCGAATACGGAATGGTGTTGCGCGCCGTCCGGCCGATACCATTGCGTGAACCAGTTGCAGGCCCCCAGGATGGCGAACACGGTGCCTTTGGGTTCGATCTTGCGAAACTCGCCGGTGCCGATACCGTCGCGAATCACGGTGCGGAACAATTCCTCATACCGGTCACGGAGGGCCACCATCTGACGGCGCCGGGGGTTGCTGAGGGACTTCAGCTCGACGTGGAGGATGGTCATCTCATCCGGAAGCGCCGCGGCGACTTCCAGATGCGCGGCCACCGCCCAGCGCAGTCGCTCCACGGCGGTGCCACGCGCCTTGACCACGGGCTCAACCGCACCGCCCAGCCGGGCGATCGTCCGATCCATGATCGCCCAGAGCAGGTCCTCCTTTGCCGTAATGTAGTGGTACAAGCTGCCGCGCTGAATGCCCACGGCTTCGGCAAGGTCCTGCATCGAGGTGGCGTGATACCCGCGTGCGCGGAACAGTCTGACCGCAGCAACCATCAGCTCCTCATGTTTCGGACGGGACAATGTGCGCATCCCTACCAAACGTTCGTTAGATGCGATGGTATCCCTGCCGGGGGTTAAGTCTGCCCGCTTATTCGATCGGTTTCAGTCCCATCAGGGCGCGCAGCGAGGAAATCTGGCCCGTGTGGTAGCTGTCGTGTGCTAAGTGACTGCTGGGATGTTGAGAGGATGGCTGAAGCCTACGGCGGGGCCAGCGTCAGCGTCCCTTCGGCCTCCTGTTGAATCCGCTCGCGGTTGAACAGCATCGGATGGTACTGACCGGTCGCCCACATCGGGACGAAATCGCGGTAGTGCCGGTGAAACGGCAGGCCGCTCTGGCCGGTGGTGTGTATGGACACGGACCGGTCCCATTCCTGCAGGTCGATGATCTGCCGGTACGAGGCGACCACGCGCTGGCGGTACGTCTTCCGGTCGAACCCCGCGTTGTTCACCGTGAAGAGGTCGCCGCCGGTGGGCGGCGCGGTCGCGTTGAAGATCCAGGCCAGCGCGGAAATCCGGCCGATCGGATGGACGAACTCCATCACGTGCAGCCGGCCCCACGTCCAGCGGCTGCGGTCGGACCCCAGCCGCGCGGTCAGCGTCTTCTCAGCGTCCACCAACGCCTGCGTGACCACCGCGTCGCGGCCGTCCGGGCCCCACCATGCCGATTGGGGATCGGCCAGGAAGCGGGTGACGACCGCCTGCCAGGCGTCGGACCGTCCGAAGTACTCTTCCGACAAGTCCGGCCCCAGGACGTCCGTGAACACCAGGGGCAGCAGCGCGAGGCGGAACGTTTCGTAGACGGCGGCGGCGCGGCTGTCTGCGGCCAGCACCCCGTCCCACGCCGTCAACTCCGCCAGCAGCGAGGCCGCGGGTTCTTCGGTGATGCGCACGTCCTGCAGGGCCCTCACAACCGCCTGCGCGGGCAGCGAGGTAACGTCTCTGTGGATCCGCTGCAGGTCCTCGATCGAGGCCTTCGGCATCTGGGACACCAGGTCGGTGATGCGCCGGGCCCGGTAGCCGGGATCCCAGTCGCGGGAGATCAGGTAGGGGAAGCTGTCGGGAACGATCTGGTTGTTCGCGGTGACGATGAACCCTTGGGGCGGATTGAAGACCGAGGGCAGCGCATCGAACGGAACCTCACCGGTCCACTCGTACTCGCCGGTCCATCCCGGGACCGGGAAGAGTCCATCGCCTTTCGCGCGGACGGGAATCCGGCCGGGCAGCTGGTAGCCGACGTTGCCGTCTCTGTCGGCGAATACGAAGTTCTGCGCCGGCACGGTCCACAGCCGCAGCGCCGCGCGGAATTCGTTCCAGTTCTTCGCCCGGCCGACCCGCAGGACACTCTCGGGGAGCGTGCCCGGATCGAGGGCGGTCCAGCGCAGGGCGACAAACGCATCGAGGCCCTCCACCACGTTGTTGAGGATCGGGCCGTGGCGGGTGATGCGGACTGTCTCGATCACCGGTTCGGCGCCCTTGACGAGGATCTTCTCCCGGATGACCTGGGCCCGCAGCCACTGCCCTTGATAGAGGTAGCGGGTGGGATCGGCCGGGTCGAACCGCTCGATGTAGAGGTCCTGCACGTCCGGTCCGGCATTGGTGACGCCCCAGGCGATGTGCTCGTTGTGGCCGATGACGACGCCCGCGGTTCCGGGGAAGGTGCTGCCGATCGCGTTGTAGTCGCCATCAGTCAGGTGCATCTCGTACCAGACCGACGGCATCGCGGCCTCGAGGTGGGGATCGTTGGCCAGCAGGGGAGCGCCGGTGGCCGTGCGGGTACCCGCGATCACCCAGTTGTTGCTCCCCACCCCCGGGATCGTCCCGGCCAGATCGGGAAGGTTCCTCAGTGCGCTGAGATTCCAGGTGTAGCCGCCGGCTTCCGGAGGCGCGATCACGGGCGCATCGGCCGGGTACGGAGGGATGAGCGCGAGAACGCCCTCGGGGCCGAAGCGGCTGAGGATGTGGGCGCGCAGGAGTTCATCGCGCCAGTTCCCGCTGAGGATCCACGCCATCAACTTCGCAAACGCCAGGGAATCGGTCGGGGTCCACGGTTCCGGCGTGAGACCGACGAACGTGAACTCGATGGGAAGCCGCCCGCGGTGCGTCTCGATGAAGGCGTTGACGCCCCCGGCATACGCTTCCAGCGCCTCCTTGATCGCTCCGGAGAGCCGCTGGGCTTCCGCCTCCGCGGCACGGCGCAGGCCGATCGTGCGGAGGAAGCGGTCGGTCTCGAGGGTCGCCCGTCCGGAGACCTCAGACAGCCGTCCGGATGCGGCGCGGCGGTTGAGTTCCATCTGCCACAGCCGGTCTTGCGCGTGGACGTATCCCTGCGCGAAGAGCAGGTCGTGCGTGTTGCGCGCGAAGACGTGCGGGATGCCCCACCGGTCGCGGATCACCTCGACCGGCTCCTGCAGTCCGGCGACCGCGAGGCGGCCGCTGGTGACCGGAAAGGCACGGCGGATCAGGTAGGCGCCGGCCCCGGCGGCGGTGATCGCGATGACGACGATGACGATCAGCAGGACACGCAGGAGCCGTCTCGTTGGAATCACCATCCTCCCACCGACGCCGCAGTGCGGATTGACAATGCACAATTCGCAATTCGAAATCTAGGTCCTGTGCTAGACTCGACTCTGACATGCAGGAATCGTCGTTCGTTCGGGCATTGCGCGCGCCCCAGGTCCGCGCCGCCGTGGTCTCCGTGGTGGCGGGGATCGGCATCCTGGTCTTCAAATTCACCGCGTACGTGCTCACCGGGTCCGTCGGCATCCTCTCCGACGCCGCGGAGTCGGTCGTCAACGTCATTGCCGCAAACGTCGCGTTGATCAGCCTGGTGGTCGCCGTGAGCCCGCCCGACGCCACCCACCCCTACGGCCACGGCAAGGCTGAATACATCAGCGGATTCACCGAGGGCGGTCTGGTCATTCTGGCCGGCTTCTACGTCCTCTATGCGGCCGTCCGGCGCTTTGTGGACCCCGTGCCCCTGCAGAACCTGGATGCCGGGCTCGTGGTGCTGGCCGTCGCCACGGCGGCGAACTACCTGACCGCGCGGTTCCTCCTCCGCGTGTCCTTTGAAGCGGATTCGATGGCACTGGAGGCAGACGCCAAACACCTGCTGGCAGATGTGCTCACGTCGGTGGCCGTGTTTGTCGGGCTGGGTCTGGTCCGGCTCACCGGCGTGCTGTGGCTGGATCCGGTGGTGGGCATCCTCGTCGGGCTGCATATCCTCAGCCTCGGGGCCGGTGTCTACCGCCGCGCACTCGGCGGGCTGATGGACACGAGCCTGCCGCCGGCAGAGGAGGCCGCGATCAAAGGCATCCTCGACGCCCACAAGGACGAGATCGTCGAGTACCATGCCTTGCGCGCGCGCAAAGCGGGAGCGCGCCGCTTCATCGATCTGCACCTGGTGCTCCACCGGACCATGACGGTCGGGCAGTCCCACGCGTTCACCGATCACCTCGAAGACCACATCAAGGCGGAACTCCCCGGCACGGACATCACCATCCACGTCGAACCGTGCGGCCCGTCGTGCCCCCGCTGCGCCGCCATCGAGGCAGCCGCCCGCTAGCGACCCCAAACTGCGGGGTCTGACCCCTTGACATCACAAACTGCGGGGTCTGACCCCTTGACATGATTCTGCAGGGCATCCGCTTGACCTGAGCAGCCGGCAGGGATAGAATTTAGTCATGGCTAATTTAGCCCTAACTAATTCTCCCTGACTAGGAGCACCCACGATGTTTGAACGGTTGCGCAAGGGACTTTCTCGCCGTGATTTTCTCAAGGCCACCGGAATTGGCGCCGCCGGGATCGTCGGCAGTGCCCTGCACCGTACGGTGCAGGGCGGCACCGCACTGGCGTCCTCCGGCGGTCACGTCCCCGCCGCCTCGGCTCCGCCCATGTCCGGACATATCGGGAACATGACCGTGGGCGAGGTCGATACGGCGCGGATGGGCTTCGACCCATCCAAGTTCATCACCACCTTCGACCGCGGCAAGACCTCACGGCTTCCCAATGGCCGGACGCTGCGCGAGTTCCAGGTCGTGGCCGTCGACCGGGAGATCGAGATCGCTCCCGGCGTGTTCTTCCCGGCCTGGACGTTCAACGGCACCGTGCCCGGTCCCACCCTGCGGGCGACGGAAGGGGACTTCGTGCGGGTGAAGTTCATCAACGCCGGGGCGCATCCGCACACGATTCACTTCCACGGATTCCACAAAGCGGAGATGGACGGCGTCCCGGGCGTGGGTCCCGGCGAGATCGCCCCGGGCAAAAGCGTGACCTACGAATTCAACGCGTCGCCGTTCGGGCTCCACCTCTACCACTGTCACACGTTGCCGCTGCGCAAGCACATCCACAAAGGACTCTACGGCACCTTCATCATCGACCCGAAGCGGGGCCGGCGGCCGGCGCGGGAGCTCGTCATGATGATGAACGGGTTCGACACGAACTTCGACAACGAGAACGAAGTCTATGCCGTCAACACCGTCGCGTTCCACTACGCGAAGCATCCGATCCCGGTGCGGCGGGGAGAACTCGTCCGCATCTACCTCGTGAACATCACGGAGTTCGACCCGGTCAACTCCGTCCACATCCACGGGAACTTCTTCCACGTGTACCGGACCGGGACGTCGCTGGTGACCAACGAGTTCACCGACATGATCATGCTCGCCCAGGCCGAACGGGCCGTGCTGGAGCTGCGGTTCCCGTTTGCCGGGCGGTTCATGTTCCACGCGCACCAGACCGAGTTCAGCGAGCTGGGTTGGATGGGGTTCTTCGAGGTGACCGACCATGCCGTCTGACGACCGATCGACGCCGAGCGAAGCACCGGGTGCGGCGGCCGCATCGCGCCGGAGTCGGCCAGCCGGGGCGAAGCTCTGGCTGTGGGGACTGCTGCCGCTGGCGCTGCTCGCGGTCCTGGTGGTGGTGTTCTTCCGCGTCGGCTTGATCGGCGTCTTTCAGGCGGCGTTTCCGCCGGTGGAGGACCTGACGATCGATCGCGTCGCGCTCACCCCCGGGCAGCTGGTCGTCTATGTGACCAACGGCGGTCCGGAACCGGTGACGGTCTCGCAGGTGCTCGTCGATGACGCGTACTGGCAGTTCAGCATCGAGCCCGGCGCGACCATTCGGCGCTTGGGCAGCGCGCGGATCACCCTGCAGTACCCGTGGGTCGAGGGCGAGGCCCATGTCGTCAAACTCATGACGCCGACGGGACTGACGTTTGAACACACCATCGCCGTCGCCACCGAATCGCCGCAGGTCGACGCGCGCTACCTCGGGACGTTCACCCTGCTGGGCATCTATGTCGGGGTGATCCCTGTTTTCCTGGGTCTGCTCTGGCTCCCGTTCATGCGCCGCCTCAGCCGCCGCTGGGTCGCCTTCTTCCTGGCGCTCACCGCCGGTCTGCTCGTGTTCCTGGGGGTCGACGCCGTGGTGGAAGCGCTGGACGTGGCGGGAGGGCTCCCGCCCGCGTACCAGGGCACGGCGCTCATTCTCGTCGGATCGGTCATCGCGTTTTTGCTGCTCGCCGGGGCCGGCCGCCTGCTGGCGCGGGGCGCAGATCCGGTCCGCCAGCGGTTCGCCCTCGCGACCCTCATCGCGTTGGGGATCGGCCTCCACAACCTCGGGGAGGGACTCGCGATTGGGGCGGCCTACAGCCTGGGCGAGATTGCGCTGGGCACATTTCTGGTCGTCGGATTCGCCATTCACAACACGACGGAGGGATTGGGGATCATCTCCCCCATCGCGCGCGAGCGGCCGACGCTGCAGACGCTGGTCTTCCTGGGCGTCCTCGCCGGTGCGCCCACCATCGTGGGGGCGTGGATCGGCGGCCTCAGCTACTCTCCGGTTCTGGCCACGCTATTCCTGGCCGTCGGCGCCGGGGCGATTTTCCAGGTGGTGTACGAACTCGTCAAACTCATGGTGGCAGAAGAAGAAGCGAAGGCGATGATCTATCAGTTCGCCGGTTTTGCGGCCGGGCTGCTCGTGATGTACGTCACCGGGCTGTTCGTGGCGGCCTGACATGCTGACCCAGGCGATCGAAGACTACCTCAAAGTGATCTACAAGCTCGAGCAGTCGGGCGAAACGGTGACGACCGGCGCGATCGCCGAGCGCCTGGGCGTCGCGCAGGCCTCGGTGTCCAACATGGTCAAGAAACTCGCGCGGCTGCGGCTCGTCGAGCATACGCCGTACCGTCAGATTCAGCTCACGCCGGGCGGAAAGAAAGTCGCCCTCGAAGTGATCCGCCACCACCGGCTGTTGGAACTGTACCTGTCGCGGATGCTGGGGGTGAGTCTGGACCGGGTCGACGCGGAGGCGGAACGGCTCGAGCACGTGCTGTCGGAGGACGTCGAAGAACGGATCGCACAGTCGCTGGGCGAGCCGACCACCGACCCCCATGGGGATCCCATTCCGGCCCGCGACGGTACCGTCGAATCTCTCCAGCATCCGGTTCTCGCCGGCCTGGCGCCGGGGGCGAAGGGCACGATCGTCCGCGTCAGTGACAGCGACCCCGCGATCCTGCGCGATCTCGCCGGCTCCGGCATGCTTCCCGGCGCCGAGTTCGAGGTCGTCTCCAGCACGTCCCGCGGCGGCCTGCGGATCCGCACCGCCGGGACCGATCACACGCTGTCGTCAGACCACGCGAAAGCGATTTTCGTGACAATGGAGAAGTAACCGCCCGGTTTCGTCATTTGACAGCGGTGCAATCCCTCACTATACTCGGCAGAAAGGTTGGACCCCGTTTCAACCGACCATGGTACCGTATTGGATTGCGAACGATGTAACTGGTCGGTTGGAACGGGGTTGGACAGGTGTCCGCCCGATGACGGCTGAGTAGTCAGTGCGCAAGGGCTCGCTGAGGAACATCTCCTCAACGGGCTCTTGTGCTTTTCGGGGTAATCAACTCATGATGGATATTCCCCAGTATCTCGACGAAGCGCACCAGGACCGCCGGCTGCGGCGGACGACCCACCACTACATCTCGGACATGATCGAGCACTTCGGGCCGGAGCGGGTCTTCGAAGGCGTCTACGGGATGGAGAAGCCGCTCGCCGACATCGTCGCCTACTTTCGCGGCCACTCGATGTCGATGGAGCGGCGGCTGCTGCTGCTCGTCGGCCCGCAGGGGTCGGGCAAGTCGATGACCGTGGACCGGTTGAAGCGCAAGCTCGAAGACTACTCGCACACCGCCGACGGGGCGCTCTACGCGGTCGAAGGCTGCCCGTTCCACCAGCACCCGTTTGACCTGGTCCCGGCCGACGTGCGCGAGGACCACGGCATCTACTGGCACGAGGAAGCGGTGCCCTGCCCGGTCTGCGACCGGCTGATCGCGGCGTTGGGCGGCTGGCGCCGCGTTCCGGTCGCGCGGATCTATGTCTCCGCGCGCGACAAAGTCGGGGTGGCCAAGCACACGCCGACGGACCTGCGCCGTGAAGACATCACCAACTTCGTCGGCAACATCAACTTCACCATGCTCAAGGAGCGCGGTTCCACCTACGACCCCGACGCCTACGACTTCGAGGGGAAGATCATCTGGGCCAACCGCGGGATCCTGGACTGGACCGAGGTGTTCAAGAGCCGGCGCCAGCTGCTGTCGCTGCTGCTGGAACTCATCCAGTCCAAGCGCATCGACCTGGCCAACTTTCCGACCGTGCACGTCGACGAGGTGGTGATCGGCCACAGTAACTACCCCGAATACGCGGTGTTCCTCTCCGAGGACATCATGGAGCCGCTGCGGGGCCGCATCCACAAGATTGACTTCCCGTACAATACCGACCTCGCCGGGGAGAAGAAGATCTACGTGGCGCTCATCGAACGCGCCAACCTCATCCGCGCAGAACAGAAGCACGTCCCCGACGACGCGTACGAACTGGCCGCGCGCTACGCGCTGAAGACGCGCGCCGAGTCCCAGGGGGCCCGGGGGCTGTCCCCGAGGTTCTTTGAGGACGCGTTCTCGTACGCGTACACACTGGCCGACCGCTGCATCGACATGAAGACGATCGCCGCGGCCGTGGAGCGGACCTTCGAGCACCAGTCGATCAAAGACCTCAACCTCAAAGAGCTCCTCAAGCAGTTCGAGGAGACCAAGGTCGAGTTCATCAGCCAGAAGGTCGAGCAGATCGTCGAAGACGTGGTCCCCGGGCATTTCTACGACTACGGCCAGAACCTCTACCTCAACTACCTCGAGGCGGCCGCGAAGAACGTGGCCGGCGATGCCCTGGGCACCGGCGAGAAGGAACTGGTCGACGAAGTCGAGGGCATCATGGTGCAGAAGCGCCAGATCAGCCGGCAGGGCCGGGTGGCGTTCGAGAACGTGCTGCTGGAGCGGCGCGACGAGCTCGCGAAGATGAGCTACAGCGAGCACGAGCACCTGCGGCCGGCGATCAACGAGATCGTGTTCAACAAGATCAAGAACCTGCTGCGTCTGTACGAGAAGAGTGAGGACGTCGACAGCAAGAGCCAGGAACTCCTCGACGTGCTGTACCGCAGCGCCCGCCAGGAGTACGGCTACTGCGATGTCTGCGCGCGCTCGCTGTTCAAAGTCATCGGCCGGAGCTTCTAGTGTGGATCCACCGCGCCCGGCTCGCGCAGGCGAAGCACGATCAGCTGCTGCGGGAGTACCTCAAGCAGAATCTCCACGAGCTGATCCAGCAGAAGGAACTGATTATCGACGGCAAGGTCAAGACGCAGATCGCCACATTGGACCTACCCACGCTGAAGTTCGGGGAGGACGCGCCCGTCCTCGCCCGCGGCAGCGGCGGGGCGGCCGGCCGCGGCGGAGGGGGAACCGGGAAGGGCGAGGACGTCCAGGTCCTGGGCGGGCTGCTGGGCGGCGACCACCACGGGCGGGAACTGCGGGTCGAGCTGGATTTCGACGAGTTCGTCCGGCTGGCCCAGGAGGTGTTGCTGGAGGAAATCAACCTCCCGGTGCTGTCGGTCCCGCCGGCGGCGGGGGAAGTCGACGCCGACGTCCTCCCCGAACTGGATGACCTCGACCGCATCGGGCTGCGTCCGGACCTCAACCTCGAAGAGACGATGCTCCATGCGCTGATGCGCAACATACGGGAGCATGGGCGGGCCGACTACGAGGTCGATCTGGCGGCCGACGGCTGGTACTTCGTCGAGGATCCGCTGCTGTACCGGAACCACCGCTCGGTCGAGGTGTACGTCCTGGACATTTCCGGCTCGATGCGAGGTGAGTACCTGGCGCTGGTGCGGAAGACCATCTTCGTCCTGTGGTACTATCTCGAACGCCGCTACCCGACGAACCTGCGCCGGTACGTCGTCTTTCAAGACACCGCGGAGGAGAAGACGCGCGACGAGTTCTTCTGCGTCGAGTCCTCCGGGGGCACCCACATTTCAGCCGGGTTCGAGAAGGCGCTGGACCTGCTCGACGGGGTGACCGAGTACGACAAGTTCCTGTTTCTGTTCACCGACGGCGAGACCTCATCGGGGGACTTCGACCTGGCCAAGAAGCGCTACGACGAGGCGCTGGAGCGGTTCGACCTGGTGTGCTACGGGCACGTCAACCCCGGCGGCCGCGGGGTGGGCGGGTTGTCCGAGCACGTCGCGGACACCGCGCGCCGGCACCGCCGGGCCACGTTCGCCAATCTCGTCGACGCCGAGGCCATCCGCGCCGCCGTCCGGCAGTTCCTCACGGTGTTCCGCGAGGGACGCGAGGGAAATCAGCCGTGGAAAAGTACCGCGAGATCATCGAGCGCATCGAGGCGCTAGCGGACACCCGCGGGTTGTCGTTTGACCCGGTGTACTTCCGCCTGACCGACAGCGATGAGATCGCGGAAGTCGCGAGCATGGGCCTGCCCAACCGGTTCATCCACTGGTACTGGGGCGGCGCGTACAAAGAACTCGCGACCCAGCAGACCAAGGAGATCTTCAGCATCCTCGAACTGGTGCTGAACACCTCGCCGTCGCACGCCTTCCTCCGCCGCAGCAACACGTATCTGCAGAACGTCCTGGTCATCGCCCACGTCTACGGGCACGTGGATTTCTTCAAGAACAACCACTGGTACTGCAAGTCCAACAAGAACATGCTCAACGAAGCGGAGCGGCACGCCCGGACGATCCGGCAGTACGAGGCGGAGTTCGGCCACCAACGTGTGGAACGGCTGCTGGACTCGCTGCTCACCGTGGCGACGACCGTGAACGCGTTCGAGCGCAGCGAGGCCGAGCGCCGGCGCCGGTTGATCTACTTCCTGGAGGACCGGGCCCCGCTGGAGGAGTGGGAGCGGCACCTGCTGCAGCTGGTGCGGGAGGAAGCCGAGTACTTCGACCTCATCCAGCGCACCCACATCATCAACGAAGGCTGGGCGACGTTCGTCGAGGCGGAACTGCTGAAGGACGTGCTGGACACGGAGCAGTGGTCCGGCCTCAGCGTCCAGCTGAGCAACCGGCCGGCCCCCTACACCATCGGCTACGCGCTGTTCAAACGGGTCCGTGATGAGCGCGGGTTCGCCGACACGCTGCAGATCCGGCGGTTCTACGAAGACATCCGGCTCGTCGATGAGCTGCTGACCCCCGAGCTCGTCCGCGCCTTGGACATCTTCGTCTACGATCCCAAGGAAAAGCAGAAGAACTACGACCTGCAGGCCGTCAAGGAGATGCTGATCACGCAGAAACTGTACAAGGGCGAGCCGCACATCGAAATCGAAACCGGGGCCACGCCCCGCGAACTGCTGCTCGTGCACCGCGACGAGGACCGCAGACTCGACCCTAAGCGCGTCGGGCCGTTCCTCAAGTCCGTGCACGCCATCTGGCGCAATCCGGTGCGGCTGCGCGGGAACGGGAAAGTCTACACCTACGACCGGAAGGGACTGTCTACCACATAGTCAGTCCCCCGTCGATGACCAGCACCTGGCCCGTCATGTAGCTCGCCCTCGCCGAGGCCAGGAAGACCGCCGCCTTGGCGACCTCGTCCGGCTCGGCAAAGCGCCCCAGGGGGATCTCGCCGGCGATCCTGGTGCGCTGTTCGATGGTCAGGTGTTCGTTCATCGCGGTGTTCACAAAGCCGGGCGCGATCGCGTTGACGCGGACGTCGGGCGCGAGGTTGCGGGCCAGGGTCTTGGTCAGCGTGACCAGGCCCCCCTTGCTGGCCGCGTACGCGCTGGACGTCCCCCCGATCAGGCCGCGGATGCTGGCGACGTTGACGATGGCGCCCTTCGTACTCCGCAGCGCCGGCACCGCGCGCTGGCAGCAGAGGAACGCGCCGGTGAGGTTGGTCGCCAGCACCTCGTCCCACTCGCTCAGGGTCACCTTGTCCAGCGGTGTGCGCCGCAGGATCCCCGCGTTGTTGACCAGGACATCCAGGCGGTCCCACTCGTCGAGGACGCGCTGGATCATCGCGTCGACGTCACCGGACTTCGCCACGTCGGCGCGCACGGTCAGCGCCCGCCGTCCACCGCGGCGCAGCGCGTCGGCAACCTGCTCGGCGGCGGCGGCCTCGTGCGCGTACCCCACCGCGACCGCGGCGCCGTCCTGCGCGAAGGCGCGGGCGATGGCCCGCCCGATCCCGCGGCTGCCGCCGGTGACGAGGACAACCTTGCCTATGAACTCCACGCGGGGTTAGTGGACGGTACCTTTGAAATCTGAGGGCTTGACCTTCTCGAGGAACTTGCGGAATTCTTCCATCTCTTCGTCGAGCGGTTTCTTCAGCACGATCGCCTGTTCGGCGACCTTGTCGCTGACGAAGATCGGGGCTTCGGCCCGCAGGGCGAGCGCGATCGCATCGCTGGGCCGGGAATCGACGACCAGGTTGTGGCCGTCGTTGGCCAGGTGGACTTCCGCGTAGTACGTGCTGTCTTTGACTTCGGTGACGATGACGCGGACCACGTTCACGGCGAGTTCGTTGAGGACGGACCGGAGCAGATCGTGGGTCATCGGCCGGGGCGGTTTGACTCCCTGCAGTTCCATCGCGATGGCCGTGGCTTCCGCCTGTCCGATCCAGATCGGCAGGGCCATCGCTTCGGCTTGATCGACCAGCAGGACGACCGGGTTCATCTGCTGGTCGAGCGCCACGCCCCGCACTTTCATGTGTATCACGGCGCGTCCTCCTCTATCGTTGCCCCATTATAGCAAAACCCTTTCACCACGCAACGCAAAGGGAATTTTCCCCGGTGTCCCGAATTACGGTTCGGTTTGATGATGGAGGCGAGACGGGTGCACGGATGACGCACAAGGCGAGCCGCGCGGCGCCGGTGGTGGTCCTGTGCCTCACCTTGGTGCTGTTGATGCCCACCGCAGCCGCGGCGGCCGCTCAGACGTACATCGTTCAGCCCGGCGATACCCTCTGGACCATCGCATCGCGGTTCGGCGTCACCGTTACCGCGCTGGTCTCCGCCAACCAGTTGACGAATCCCGACGCCCTGCAGCTCGGCCAGCGGCTGGTCATCCCCGCGCAGGGAACCGCCGCGACCACGTCCTCCCCCGCGGCTGCGTCATCCTCACCGCTGATCCACGTGGTGCAGAACGGGGATACCCTGTGGTCGATTGCGTCGCGCTACAAGACGTCGGTGGATGCCATCGTGGAGACCAACCGGCTGCCGAATCCGAACGCGCTGAAGCTCGGCCAGCGGCTGGTCGTCCCCGGGCGCACGGCGCCGCAGCCCGCCGCGCGGGCGGAAGCGCAGACCCGTATGCCGCAGAACGTTGGCTGGCATGCGGTCGCCGCCGGCGACACGCTCTGGACGCTGGCGGCACGCTACCGCACCACCGTGAACGTGTTGATTGCGTTGAATGACCTGCGCAACCCCGACGCGCTGCGATTGGGTCAGCGGTTGAAAGTTCCGGTCGCGGCGCAGATCCCTGCGCCGGCCCCGACGGCGTTGAAACCCGCAGCCTCGAAACCAGCGGCCTCGAAACCTGCAGCTCCGTCGCCTGCCGCGGTTCAGATACCGGCGAATGCCGAGTCCGCGGAGCCGGCCCCGGCGAGACTGAGTCCCGCGCCGGCGCTGCGGGTCTTGCCCAGCACGTCCGTGGCACCGGTGCGGATGCTCCCCCGGAGCGCGATTCCGTCACGCGGTGAGAAGTGGGCCACGGCCGTCCAGCGGGCCGGCGTCCGGCTGTTGGGGATCCGATACCGCTGGGGCGGCGTGTCGCCCCGCGGCTTCGACTGCTCCGGGTTCATCTACTATGTGATGAACAGCGTGGGGGTCCGCCTGCCACGCACCACGTATGCGATGTTCGCTAGTGGGCGCCCGGTGGCCAGGGCCGACCTCCAGGTGGGAGACGTTGTGTTCTTCCAGACGGTCAGCCCCGGCCCCAGCCACGCCGGCATCTACGTCGGCAACAACCTGTTCATGCACTCGGGCTCCGGCATCGGCCGGGTCAGCCTCACCTCGCTGGATTACCGGTACTACAAGGCCCGCTACCTCGGCGCCCGCCGCTTCTAACAACCGTTCCGTTTCGTCATTGCGAGGCCCCGAAGGGGCCGAAGCAATCCCAGGACTGAGATTGCTTCGGCCCGCCGCGCCCGCTCCGCGGGCTCGCGGTCCTCGCAATGACAGCAGGAGAGGTCACAGCGTCGGTGGGGCAGGTAGTTGTGTCGGTTGTGTGAGTTGTGTAGCGTTGAGTGAGTGGACGTCCGTTTGAGTTCCGCCATAGTCCTCGGTAAGGCGACGGCGACCCTTAGTCGTGCGCTCGGCGTGGGTGGCGGCACCACGATGCCCGGGCGCGTCGCCCAGGCCGTCGCCCCCGACGTGATCCGCCGCCTGGCCGCCCGGTTAACCGCGGGCGCGGTGATCGTCACCGGGACCAACGGCAAGACCACCACCTCGCGGCTGATCAGCCACATCGCGCATGCCGCCGGTTTGAGCCCCGTCCACAACCGGGCCGGCGCCAACCTGGCCTCCGGGATCGCCGCCGCGCTGGTCCATCACGCGTCCGCATTGGGCATGCTACGCGGGGACCTGGGCGTCTTTGAGGTCGACGAGGCCACGCTTCCGGTGATCACGGGCACGCTCGTGCCGCGCAGCATCGTGCTCACGAACCTGTTTCGCGATCAACTCGACCGCTACGGGGAGATCGATCTCGTCGCCGGCCGCTGGCAGCGCGCATTGAGCCTGGTGCCCGCGCACACGGCGGTGATCTTCAACGCGGACGATCCGCTGGTCGCCGACGTCGGCACCGGGTATCCGGGCCCGCGGCTCGCGTTTGGCATCGCCGACGCCTCGTGCGGTGTCGGCACCATGGAACACGCGGCCGACGCGCGGTACTGCTACCGCTGCGGCAGCCGCTACCACTACGAGGCCGTGTACTTCGGGCACATGGGCCTGTACCACTGCGAGGGCTGCGGCTGGCGGCGGCCGGTTCCGGACGTCGTCGCGACCGATGTCCGCATGCTGGGGATCGCCGGGACCGAGTTCACCGTGGCATCATCCGCCGGAAGCCGGCGCGTGCGCACTCCGCTGCCGGGCGTCTACAATGTCCACAATGTCCTCGCGGCGGCGGCGGCCTGTCTGCAGCTGGGGATTTCTTTGGACACCATCGCCGCCCGGATTGAGACGTTTGCGCCAGCATTCGGCCGCGCCGAGTCGATCCGGCTGGATGACCGCGAGGCCGTGGTGCTGCTGGCCAAGAATCCCGCCGGATTCAATGAGGTGCTGCGGACCGTGCTGAAGGAGTCGAAGGACAGCGTGGTTCTGATTGCCATCAACGACCTGACCGCCGATGGGCGCGACATCTCCTGGTTGTGGGATGTGGATTTTGAGATGCTGGCGTCCGGGTCCGCGCCGATCATCGTCAGCGGCCTTCGGGCGGAGGACATGGCCCTGCGCCTCCGCTACGCCGGCGTCGACGACGGGCGCGTCCTGAGGCTCAACGCGCTCGACGCGGCAGTCGACGCGGCGCGGGCCCGGGCGGGAGCGGGTGAGCGCATCTTCATGCTTCCGACGTACACGGCGATGCTCGAACTCCGGCGCATTCTTCAACAGCGGGGGCTCGTGAGGAGGTTTTGGGAGCAATGATCCTTCGCATCTGCCACCTGTACCCTGATCTCCTCAACCTCTACGGCGACCGCGGCAACCTGATGGCGCTGGCCGCGCGGGTCCGGTGGCGGCAGATCGGCGTCGAGATCGAAGAATATGGGGTGGGCGACCGCCTGCCCGCGGGCGCGCATGACCTCTACTTTCTCGGCGGTGGTGAAGACCGGCAGCAGCGGTTGGCGGCGGACGATCTGCGCGCGGCTAAAGGGGACGCCCTCGTCGATGCCGCGGCCCGGGGCGCTGTGGTGCTGGCGGTCTGCGGCGGATACCAGCTGCTGGGACGGTACTACCGGCCGGCCGACGGCGCCGACCTGGTTGGACTCGGCCTGCTGGATCTGACCACCGAGCATCCCGGTCCCGCTGCCCGGCGTCTGATCGGGAACATCGTCATCCGCGCGCCGCTGCTCGGTGGGGCCACGCTGGTGGGGTTCGAGAATCACGGCGGCAGAACACGGCTGGGCTCCGGCGTCCGGCCGCTCGGGCAGGTCGTGGCCGGCTACGGCAACAACGGCGAGGATCGCACCGAAGGCGCCGTGTCGGGCTCCGTGTTCGGCACGTATCTGCACGGACCGCTGCTGCCCAAGAATCCCCACCTTGCCGATCACCTCGTCGCGACAGCCCTGCGCGCACGCTACCCGGAGGTGGTGCTGTCCCCGCTGCCGGACGCGGCCGAATCCATCGCCCACGATGCCGCCGTCGCCCGCGCGATGCCCCGTTCCAAGTCGCCTTGGTACGTGCCGCGAGAGCGATGAAGCGGCTGGCGACTTGGGACGGGGCGATGCGCCGGTGACCACTCGCGGGATGGTCTTGCGGATCTCGCTGGTCCTCGGCCTGGCGGAACTGGGGTTTGCCACGATCATCCCACTGCTGCCCCTCCATCTGACCGAACGCCTCGGCGCGAGTGTCCGGCTCGTCGGCGTCGTGGTCGCCTCCTTTGCCCTGGTCGAAACGCTGGCGAAGACCGTGTGGGGGGCGATTGCCGATCGCGTCGGGCGGCGCCCGCTCATCATCGCCGGCCTCCTGCTCAGCAGCGTGGCGCCGATGCTGATGTCGGTGCTGCGGCTGCCGGTGCTGTTCGTCCCGCTGCGCCTGGTGGACGGGACGGGCTCGTCGGCATTGTGGCCGGCTTCGGCCGCGGCGATCGCCGATACGTCGCCGGTCGAACAGCGCGCCACGGCCATGGGCACCCTCAACTCCTTCTTCCTCGCCGGTCTGGCGCTGGGGCCCGCGCTGGGACTGCTGGTCGTCGGATTCACGGGATCGTACCGTGTCGGGTTCTACACCGCCAGCGCGATTCTGGCGGCGACGGCGCTCCTCGCCGCGCTGCTGCTGCGGGGCATCGACGACAAGCCCCACCGTGCGAATCCTGACGAAGTGGTGGTCAACCCAAACCTCCGGGACGTGGTGGCGAGCGCCCGCATGTCGCCCACACTGCTGGCGATGCTGGTGGTTGCGTTCGTGCAGATGTTCGGCGTCGGCCTGCTCGCTCCGATCCTGGTGATTTATGCGAAGCGCGTCCTCGGACTGTCGGAGCACCTGATCGGGACCCTGTTCCTGGCGGCGGTCCTGGCCGTGGCCGCGGCCTCGGTGCCCGCCGGGCGGTTGGCCGACCGCTATGGGAAGGTTCCGGCGGTCGTGTGGGGGATGATCGCAGCGACGGCGGGGATGTGGGTACTGCCGGTGACCGCCCAGCCGGCCTGGCTGGTCGTCGCGGCGGCCTTGATGGGGCTCGGGTACACGATCTCGTCACCGGCGTGGCACGCGCTCGTCAGCGAACTCGCGCCGCCGGGCCGCGTGGGGCTCGCGATGGGCGCCGCGCAGACCGCGGAGGGCATCGGGTTGGTGCTGGGGCCGCTGCTGGGCGGCGTGCTGTGGGACACCGTCGGCGTGCGGGCTCCGTTTGTCGCGACGGCGATCGTGCTCACCCTCGGTACGACTATCCTGCTGGTGGCAATTCGGCGGGTGGCACAGGTGATCGCCGTACGAGAAGGACACCGCTGAGGACGGCCGCCCCTCCGAGCAACTGCGGCAACTCCAACCGCTCCCGCAGCAGGAGATAGCCGAGCCCCGCGGCCACCACCGGTTCCAGCGTGGCGATCAGACTGGCCCGTCCTGCTTCCACCTCGCGCAGGCCGCTGAGGTACAGGAACTGCGCCAGCAGCGTCGTGACCAGCCCGAGATAGGCCAGCATAGGCCATCCGGTGCGCAGCGATCCCGCGTCGAGCTGCCCGGTCGCGGCAGCGGCGATCCCGAGGAACAGACTCCCGAAGCCCAGGGCATACGTCAGCGTGATCTGCGGCGGATAGCGGCGCAGCGCGGTTTTCCCGAAGACACTGTACAGCGCGTAGGTCAGTCCCGACGCCAGGCCCGCCGCCACGCCCGGCAGCGTCAGCCGGAGCGCCGCCACGTCATCCGCGCGGACGACCAGCAGGCATCCGACAAAGGCCAGCCCCAGCGCCCAGAGTTTGGCACGCGTGAGCGGCTCGGCGAAGGCAATCCGCGACAGGACGAGGACCCAGGCCGGGGCCGTGTAGAGCAGGATGGCCGCCGTCGCCACCGTGGTCTTGCTGATGGCAAACAGGTAGACAAAGAAGAACACGGCGATGCCGACGAGGCCGAACAGCGCAAACAGCCACACATCGGCGCGGCGGATGCGGAGGCCGCGTGGGGTCAGCAGTCCTGTGACCGCCGCCACGACCAGGAACGCCAGCGCGGCACGGTAGAACGCCACCGCCAGCGGCGTCAACCCGGCCCCGAACGCGACCCGCCCGGCGACGCCCAGACTTCCCCACAACGCGGCCGCCCCCACGATCAATAGGAGCCCACGCCGGTGTGCACGATCGAGGGTCATTGTCGATGGCGTCGGGGACGCAGTAGACGCAATAGACGCAATGAGACGCGGCTACCGGACGACGGGGTCGCTCTCGTCGATGAAGAGCTCGTTCCGGCGGATGAAACTGTTGAGGAGCAGGCGCAGGTAGGGACTCTGGTACTGGCTGCGGTACGCATGCATCGCCTGCGTCTTCAGGGTGACCTGCGCCGGCGTCAGGTCGTACTTCAGCCACCGCCCTTCCGCCTGCACCCGCGGCGGCGGTGCGAGCGCCGATTTCGGCGAGTAGCGCAGCGGCCGGGGATAGTCGTCGGCGTGAATCACAAACGTGAACCGCGCGGTGCGCTGCCCCGGGAACCGCTGGGCCAGGTCATCGAGCACCATGGTGACGAACGCATGGAGGGCCTGGTGGTCGGGATGCTCATCAAGATCAGAGTGGAAGATGGCGATGGTCGGCTTCAGCCGCTCCGCGATCCCCGCCAGCAGCGCGTAGAGATCGTCCCCCGTGTAGGTCGCAGACGGCTGGTAGGCCCCGCCGTAGGGCGGGGACGCCGTGCGCGTGAAGGGGGAGATGTACGGTGCATTCTTCGGCCAGTGCGTGCCGAGCAGATCCTCCAGGCCGCGGTCGGGGAACCCCAGGAACAGCACCTGCTCACCCGGGAGGCCCAGCCGGTGCAGCGCCGCGAGCGATTCCTGCTGCCGGACCTCGCCTTCCCGGATGTACTCTTTCGGGCCGGGCCGCACGCGCCGGCTCAGGACGGCGGCGGAGAATTTGTTGCCGTCGCCGTTGGTGACGACGACCACGGTGATCTGACTCCCCGCGGCCAGCGCGGCGGCCAGGTAGCCGCCGGCGGCGATCAACTCGTCGTCGTTGTGGGCGACCACGAGCAGGATCCGGTCGGCGGCAGTGGGCTGCGGCATCACGTTCAGGCGTCCGGCGAACGTATTCGGAATGAAGAGTCCGGCGAGTCCGTACGCCATGAGGACGACGGTCAGTCCCGCCGCGCCGCCGCGCCACCCGAAGAGCCGGTTCCGGCGTGAGGTCCGGCTGATGAAGTGATCCCGGGTGGCCTGCAGTTTGAACCGGTAGCCGCGCACCAGCCCGTACTTCTTCTGTTTGGAGCGGTGTTTGACGGCGTCCAGGTCGACGGACCGGACTCGCCACTTCTGCCGTCTGGCCGCCCGCGAGAGCGTATAGTCCAGCGCGTACCCTCGGGAGCGCAGATCGGGCGCACGCAGCAGCAGCCCCCGGGTCAGCGCCCGCTGCCCCACCAGGTACGGCGCCACGACCTGCAGCAGATCTTCCCCCAGCATGCCGACGATCATGTCGGCGTCCTTGCGGAGGATGGGCTGGACCAGCTGCTCGATGTGCGACGGCTGCAGGCCGATGAGATCGGCGTCGAGGAACACGAGCACTTCTCCCTGGGCGAGATCGACGCCGGCCATGACCGCGCCGCCCTTGCCCACGGTCTTTGACAGCTCGACGACGAGGTCGGCTCCCGCCTGACGCGCGATCGCGGCGGTGCCGTCGGACGAGCCGTCGGAGACGACGATGACTTCGCTGACCGAGGCGGCTCGTTTCGCCACGGCGACCACCTCGCCGACCGTGCGCGCTTCGTCCAGCGCGGGGATAATGATCGACACTTTCACGCGGCTGTCTCCGCCCGCTTCCGGGCGACGATGAACAGGCCCTCACCCGCCGGTTCCCAGGCGACGTCGGCGCAGCCCAACGCGCGCAACTTGCCGGCCAGGCGGTGCAGCGTCCAGGTGGGCAGCCGGGCGCCGCTGCTGAAGCCGATGACGATGGCGCCTCCCGGGCCGGTGATCCTGGCAAGTTCACGCACCGGAGGCGGCGAGTTGCTCACGACCGTCAGATCGAAGGCCGATGCCGGAAAGGGCAAGTGCGTGCTGTCGCACCGCACAAACATCACGCCGCCGCCGCGCTCGCGGGCCTGCTGCAGCATTTCCGGCGACAGGTCACATCCGATGACCGTGGCGTGCGGAAATACTTCTGAGACCGCGTGGGCCGCAAACCCGGTGCCGGTTCCGACATCAAGGATTCTCCGTGGGGCCGCGGTGATCTGTCCGAGCGCCGCCTGCAGCGGCATGCCGTAATCCTCGTCCTGCGCAATGACCTGGCGGTCGTACCGTGAGGCCAGGCCGCGGTACCGGAGCAGCATCCACCAGCGGATCGCCCACCGCGGAGGGAAGGATTCCCAGATCGCGGTGAGGACGTACGCCAGGTCAGCAGTGTATCCTCCGACCATCCGAGGGGTCCCGGTGTGGGCACGAACAAGCGTTCCTAACCGTTTCAAGATTTCGGAGTCGACTTCCTGTTGTGGGGAAAAACGACGGCGGGAAAGGGGGGATCGCCGTGAAGGATGCGGATCTGCAGAACTACCGGAGGCTGCTCACCGAGCACCTGAGTGGACTGGGCCGGGATGACATTGCGATCGGCGAGCTTTCTGAGGCGGAGCCTGGCCAGTTGCGGGTTCAGTTCGTCCGCGGCACTCTTCATCACGAGGCATTCATCCCAGTGGAGAGCCTCAAAGACCGCGAGCAGGCGCGCCAGACGCTGAACGAGGCCTTTCGGAAACTCAGCAAGGCAGTCGAGCGCGAGCACATCCGGGAAGCCACAAAGCAGTAGTTTCTGTTCGTCCTGAGCGCCGTAGGTTCCAGACTTTGCGTGGCAGCGATGAGGTCAGTATAATGAGTTGGCCGCGGCCCCATCGTCTAGCCCGGTCTAGGACATGGCCCTCTCAAGGCCAAGACGCGGGTTCGAATCCCGCTGGGGCTACCAGCGTTCGAACATCGTCCCACTTGCCCGACCTTTCTTTGCTCCTTCGAACTTTTCTCAGTCAATATTCCACATTCTGTATTCTTTCCGACCACTATCTCTCCGAGACTAACCATCTTGTCCGAGCGTTCCAATCAACGAACGGGTGTGGGCCCGTGCATGAACGGTGGCAAGCCCTTTTGTTATCATGATCAAGGCGTGAAGGAAGCCGCGAAACCTAGAAAACCCATGAGCAATGGATCACTCACACCATACTCGAAACTGGATGCTGTACTGGAAGAACACGCGAAAAGTATGCAGAGGGTACTCGGCACTGAATTTGTGGGCGAATATCTGCAAGGATCTTTGGCAATCGGCGATTTCGATCTCACCAGCGATGTCGACTTCATTGTTGTCACGAGAGAAGACCTGTCTGAACGCGAAGTCGTGGAGGTGCAGGCCACGCATCGCCGCATGTACGATCAGGATAATCTCTGGGTCAAGCGGCTCGAGTATTCCTTCTTTCCCACGCCCGTGCTCCAGCAACCGTCGTCACCGTACACGGACGCCGGGGTTCCGGCACAAAGCGAAGAGCTCTGGTACTTTGATAACGGCAGCCCCACCATTCAACGGTCAGACCACGACAATACGCTGGTGGTCCGCTGGACCGTGAGAGAGATGGGCGTTACGGTACTGGGGCCAAACCCGGCTACTCTCATTGACCCTGTACCCGCCGATGAGTTACGCAAAGAAATAGGGAATACGCTGGTCGGCTGGGGACAGGAGTTGCTGCAAGATCCGGGGCGGTACAAGAACAGGTTTTATCAATCATACCTGGTGCTGAATTTCTGCCGCATGCTGCATGACTTGTCGGAAGGAAAAGTGAGCTCGAAGCTGGCGGGCCTCAAATGGGCCAAATCCAATCTCGACCCGCAATGGATACCGTTGATAGATTATTGCTGGAAAGAGCGCCAGGACACCTCGATTTCTACGCATCAGCCGGCTGATCACGCGATTTATCAACAAACGTTGCAGTTTGTCGGATATGCAGTGGAGAGGGCAAAAGACTATGAAATTCCGGGCTCTTGAGAGGTTCCATTGACCTTCACGGACACGTACCGTATGGTGAGACCGAGGTGACGATGTTGGGCAAAGTCATCAGAGCCAAGTACAAGAAGGGTGTCTTTGAGCCACTCGAGCCGGTGGATCTCCCTGAGGACGAGGTGGTCGATATTCCCATGCCCGAGAAGACCAGCGAGAAGGACGATGCCGCATTTCTTTCCTCCATTGGTAGTTGGAAGGATCTCGTGTCAGAAGACTTTGTTGACGAGATCTACGAATTGCGCAAACGGAGCACCCGGCCGGCCGTCGAGCTTTAATGCGGTATCTGCTGGATACAGACTGGGCGGTTTTCTCGCTGCGGGGCCGTAGAGACGTTGCAGAACGCATCAGGGCCTTACGCGGTGAAGGTCTCGCAATCAGCACGATCACGCTGGCTGAGCTCTTTACGGGAGTTCATCGGTCAAAGAACCCGGAACAGGCAGCGGAAGGACTCCGGCGATTCCTTCGAGGGGTCACAACTCTTCCATTCACTGAAGAAGTGTCGGAACGGTTTGGCCAAGAGAACGCGCGGCTCCTAACTTCTGGCCAACCCTTGGACCCATTCGATCTTGCTATTGCCTCGACGGCGCTACGCCACGGCTTGACCCTACTTTCTGAGAACCGCAAGCACTACGAGCGCATAGTGGGCTTGAAGCTGGAATCCCTCAGCCGCAAATCCTAGACTGCGGACCGTTCTTAGCTAAGCCGCCGGAGAATGGTAGTATCCCTCTCGGAAGACGGCCCGAAGCTTCTTAAATAGTTCGAACATCGTCTCGCTTGGGCTACCATTAGTCTCCGTGCCGTTCCCTCAGCCGCGGCGACAGCCGCAGCATCAACTGCACCCGCTCCACCTCGCGCAGCCAGTCCGCGACCATCTCGTCGATGTAGTCCTCGCCCGGCGGGATGATCCCGGTAGGGCACGCCGGACCGAGGCGTTCGGCCGCCATCTTCCGGTACGTCGCCAGCGTGCGTTCGCCGTAGCGGGCGCACTCCGCGAAGTCCTCACTGAGGAACACGACGACGGGAATCCGGTGGCCCTGGTTGATGCGTAATGCGTCGCGCAGATCCGGGTTGTCATCCCGGTCCAGAAAGCGCAGGTTGATCACCGGCGAGGCCTCCGCGATATGCTGCAGGATTGGGCAGTCGCGCACGCAGTCTCCGCACCACGTGCCGGCCAGGCACAGCAGATGCATCTGCCGGGGAAACCCGGCCAGCATCTCGCGCGGCGCCGCGGTGAGCGTCACCTGTTCGTACATGCGCTGCCACCGCCGCCGGTGCTCGTCGGTGCCGTAGCGCGCGAGAAACTCTGTGTAGGGAAGACCCTGCTCGTAGTATTCTCGCCAGTCCACCCCAGCCTCCGGACTCCGGAATCATGCGACTTCCAGTGTACCGTAGTAACATTGTCTTTGTGATTTCCGAAGCCGACGCCATCCGGAAACTGGAGCAGGTCCTCCGCCGCGTCGACGCACGCCTGGTGCTGGACAAACCTTCCGTCCGGTACATGGCCGAACCGTTTGCCGGCGTGGAGTACGGGCTGCGGCTCGGCAGCGCCCGCGCGCTGCTGTTCATGCCGGAAGCAGACCTCGTGTCACCCGAATGGGAGACCCGCCTGTTCAAGCGGCTGGAGGCGGCTAAACGCTATCTCGAAACATTCCCTCAGGACCGTCTGACTCGTCGCTGATGATGGCGGTCATCGATCTCAACTGCGACATGGGTGAGGGATCCGCGGTGGACGCTCAACTCATGCCGCTGATGACGTCTGCCAGCATTGCCTGCGGCGGCCATGCCGGTGATGAGCAGACGATGCGCGAGAGCATCCGGCTGGCCCTGACTCACGGCGTGAGCCTCGGCGCCCATCCGTCCTACCCGGACCGCGAAGGGTTCGGCAGGCGGGCCGTCCGCGCGGCGCCGGACCAGGTACGGGCCGACCTGGCCGTGCAGATCCAGGCGCTTGCAACCCTCGCGTCGGAGGCCGGCGCTGCGCTGCGCCACGTCAAGCCGCACGGCGCCCTCTACAATCAGGCGATGTCGGATCGTGCCTTGACCGAAGCGATCGGCGCTGCGGTCGTCGATGTGGATTCCTCGTTGATCGTCGTCGTCCTTGCGGGATCTCCTCACGCGCGAGTCCTCGAGGACATGGGCCTCCGCGTCGCGCGCGAGGCGTTCATCGATCGGGCGTACACCGCGGCCGGAACACTCGTCTCGCGCGACCTGCCTGGCGCGGTGATCACCGACGCGCACTACGCCGCCGTGCGCGCCGTGCGCATGGTCCGCGACGGCACGACCACCGCGGTCGATGGCACGGAGCTGAACCTCCGGCCCGACACGCTGTGCATCCACAGCGACACCCCCGGCGCCGTCGCAATCGCGCAGGCGGTGCGCACAGCGTTGCGGGAAGCTGACGTGTCAATCGTGGCGCTCCCCGAAGTTATGTCGGACCCCGGACCCCGGACCCCGGACCCCGGTTTGGCCAGGCCCTCCTGATGCCTTCGTACCTGTCTCGCGGCATCAGCTTCATCGAAGAAAACGGCGACGACGTCGAGCGCGCACGTCTGGCCGGCCTGCTGGGCCGGTTCCCGCCCGAGCCGCGGCCACTGCGGTCACTGACGTCACGGCAGCGGGACGATGGCGGATTTCCCTACGGCATGATCCCGGGAAGACCGTCCTCGGTCACCGCGACCGCGCGGGCGCTGCGATGGATTGAAGACCTCCGCATCCGGTCATCTGCACACGGGCATCGGGCGGCGACGTTCCTGCTGATGGTGCAGCGGCCGGATGGCGCGTGGGATGAGTCGCCGGCGGTCGTCAAGTTCGACCCGCCGCCCGCCGTCCGGCCCGGGACCGCGTTCGCCCGCCGCTACTGCACCGGCGTGGCCGCGCTCGCACTCGCCCGCGTCCTGGGCCGTGCCGCCGACACGGTCCGGTATGCGGCCGAGTATCTGCGCGCGCATCGCGACGGGACCGTCGGGATCGAGGAGCTTGCCGATACCGCGGCGCTCGTGACGTCCCTGCTGATGATCGCCGATGGGCGCGAGTCGGCGGCGGCCGCCGACGGCGCGGAAGCGCTCAGCCGTGTGCCCGCGGAAATGTGGACTGCCGACCGGCTCGCCGACGCGCTTGCCGCGTTCCACACGGCCGGATTCTCCGCCGATGACCCGATGGCGGCCTGGGCGGTGCGGCGGCTGCTTGACCTGCAGGGACCGGCGGGCGGCTGGTCGAGCGCGCGGGGCTCCGACCACGACGTGGAGGTCTCGCTCGATGCGCTGTCGGTCCTCTCCGTCTTCGGTGTCTCCTCCGGCACGTCAGCGTAGGCGGAAAGCCGTAGGCAGTGGGCCGCGAATGCATGTATAATCTGCTGGTTCCCCATCGGCGCGAGGAGTGGCCTACATCTTGAAATCCGGCGATTCCATCGACAGGGTGCACGGGTGAGTCCGCGTTTGTGGTCCTACCTCGTCAGGCACCGCCGGGCCTACCTGCTCGGCTTCTCCCTCAGCATCGCCGCGTCCGTGCTCCTGATGCTCGACCCGCTGGTGCTCCGCCGGGCGGTCGACGCCATCACCGCCGGCGCGCAGCCGCGGACGCTGGTGATCTACGCCCTGATGCTCGTGGGGCTGAACCTCGGCGTGTGGGTGCTGCGGTACTTCTGGCGGCTACACATCCTCGGCGCCGCGCGGTCGATCGAGTATGAGATCCGCAACGACTTCTTCGCCCACCTGCAGCAGATGCACCAGGCGTACTTTCAGCACACGCGGACCGGCGACCTGATGACCCGCGCGGTGTCGGACCTCAACACCGTGCAGCGCTTCGTTGGGCCCGGCATCATGCACTTCTTCAGCACGCTGATCACCGCCACGATCGCGGTCGGGTTCATGCTGTCGATCAACGCGGCCCTGACGCTGTACCTGATCGTCATCCTGCCGATGGTGAGCCTCACCTTCATCGTCCTGGGGCCAATGATCCACCGGCGCTACGAGTCCGTGCAGGAGCAGTTCAGCACCGTGTCGGCCAAGGCGCAGGAGAACTTCTCGGGGATCCGGGTGGTCAAGGCGTTCGCCCAGGAGCCCTATGAGGTCGAGCAGTTCGCGGTCCTGAACCGCGAGTACATCCGCCGCAACCTGGCCGTGATCCGCACCGACGGCGCGCTGTGGCCGCTGATGATGTTCTTCCTCGGCCTGGCGGCGGTCGTGCTGCTGTGGCAGGGTGGGGATGCTGTTATCGCGGGGCGGATCACGTTGGGGCAGTTCGTGCAGTTCAGCGGGTATCTGGCCCTGCTGTCGTGGCCGATGATCGCCCTGGGGTGGGTCATCAACCTCATGCAGCGGGGCCGCGCGTCGATGAAGCGGCTCGACGAGGTGTTCGGGGCCAGGTCGCGTATTGCCGATACCCCGGATGCCCGCGCGGTGCCGGAGATCCGCGGCGACATCGAGTTCCGCGACGTGAGCTTCGCGTACAACGGGACGCCGGTCCTCGAACACATCGAACTGCGCGTCCCGGCCGGGTCGACGGTGGCGATCGTAGGGCCGCTGGGGTCGGGGAAGAGCACCCTGGTGAACCTGATCCCCCGGCTGTTCGACGTCACCGACGGGCAGGTTCTCATCGACGGAATCGACGTGCGCCGGCTGCGGCTGGACGATCTCCGCCGGCACATCGGCTTCGTGCCGCAGGAGACGTTCCTGTTCTCGGAGACCCTGCATGAGAACATCGGCTACGGCCTCGAGGTCGCCGAGGCGGCCCGCGTGCAGGAGGCCGCCGGGATCGCCCGCATCGCCGGTGACATCGCGGACTTTCCGCACGGGTACGAGACGGTGGTGGGAGAGCGCGGCGTGACGCTGTCGGGCGGCCAGAAGCAGCGCACGGCGATCGCCCGGGCCGTCGCCCGGGACCCGCGGATTCTGATCCTCGACGACGCGCTCAGCAGCGTGGACACGAACACGGAGGAGGCGATCCTCAGCGGGCTCCGCGGGGTGATGGCGAGCCGGACCGCGATCCTGATCAGCCACCGGGTCAGCACGGTCCGCCATGCGGACCAGATCGTCGTGCTGGCCGACGGCCGGATCGTGGAACGGGGCACGCACGACGAACTGCTCGCGACCGGCGGCGTGTACGCGGACCTCTACCGGAAGCAGCTGCTGGAAGAAGAGCTCGAAGAAGCATGAGCACGCACTTTCAGGAAGACGAAATCCTCGGGAAAGCCTACGACGCCCGCCTGATGCGGCGGCTGCTGGGGTACCTGCGGCCGTACCGTCGGCCGGTCATCCTCTCGGTGGTGCTGCTGCTGCTCGCGGCCGGCGCTGAACTGGCCGGTCCGTACTTCGTCAAGGTCGCGATCGACCGGTACATCGGGGTCGGGGACATGGCCGGCCTCGCGCGCATTGCCGCCTGGTACCTGCTCACGCTGGTGGCCGCGGCGGCGATCCGCTACGGGCAGAACTACATCACGCAGATCGTCGGCCAGAGCGTGATGTACGATCTGCGGATGCAGATGTTCGGCCACCTGCAGCGGCTGTCGGTGGCCTTCTTCGCCGGCAATCCGGTCGGCCGGCTGATGACCCGCATTACGAACGACGTCGACACGCTGTACGAGATGGTGACGTCGGGCGTGGTGACCGTATTCGGCGACGTGTTCATGCTCGTCGGCATCATCATCGCGATGCTGCTGCTGGACTGGCGGCTCACCCTGGTTGCCTTCGCGGTGCTGCCCGCCCTGGTCGCGATGACCGCCTGGTTCGCGGCGCGGTCCCGCGAATCATACCGGGCCGTGCGCGTCCGCATCGCGCGCATCAACGCCTACCTGAACGAGAACATCATGGGCATGGGCGTCGCCCAGCTGTTCAACCGCCGCCGGCGCAATTTCGGGAAATTCGACGCCCTGAACCGGGACCACCTGGACAGCAACCAGCAGGCGATCCGGTACTTCGCGCTGTTCTTCCCCTCCGTCGGGTTCATCTCGGCGGTGGCCATCGCGCTGCTGATCTGGTACGCCGGCGGGCAGGTCGTGCGGGGGGTGGTGACCATCGGGGTATTGGTCGCGGCCATCCAGTACACGGAACGGTTCTGGCGGCCGATTCAAGACCTCGCCGAGAAGTACAACATCCTGCAGGCGGCCATGGCCAGTTCGGAGCGGATTTTCCGCATCCTCGACGAGCCGGTCACCGTTGAAGATCCGGCCGGTCCGGTGCCGCTGCCGCACGTGCGGGGCGAGATCGAGTTCAAAGACGTCTGGTTCGCGTACCCGTCATCGACCGGGGGCCCGCCGGCGGCCGGCGGCCCGGCGGCCGCGCCGCGCGACGGGGAGCCTCCGCTGCCCCGGGGGACCGATGAATGGGTGCTCAAGGGCGTGTCCTTCCGCATCGCCGCGGGCGAGAGCGTCGCGTTCGTCGGCCACACCGGCGCCGGCAAGACGTCGATCATCAACCTGCTGCTGCGGTTCTATGATCCGCAGCGCGGCCGGGTGCTCGTGGACGGGGTGGACGTACGCGCGTACGCGCAGCGCGATCTGCGCCGCCACGTCGGACTCGTCCTCCAGGACGTCTTCCTGTTTTCGGGCACGATTGCCTCGAACATCCGGCTGGGCAACGAGGATATCAGTGACGAGGAGATCCGCCGCGCGGCGGAGTTCGTCAACGCGCACCGCTTCATCGACCGCATGCCCAAAGGCTACGCCAGCGACGTGGTGGAACGGGGGACGACCCTCTCGGCCGGGCAGCGGCAGCTGATTGCGTTTGCCCGGGCCCTCTCCCACAATCCGGAGATCCTCCTCGTCCTGGATGAGGCGACCAGCAGCGTGGACACCGAGACCGAGATCCTGATCCAGGACGCCCTCAGCCGGGTGATGCACGGCCGGACCTCGATCATCATCGCGCACCGCCTGTCGACGATTCAGAACGTCGACCGGATCGTCGTGCTCCACAAGGGGCATCTCGTGGAAGAGGGGACGCACCGCGACCTGCTGGCCAAAGGCGGCATCTACGCCAAGCTGTACCAGCTGCAGTACCGGGACCAGGAGGTGCGCATCCCGGGATGAGCGAGATTCGGGGCTGAGCGGTGGACGAAACCAGGCTCGTCAGCGACATCCGCAAGATTGTCGGTGATGCGGTCGAGAGGCGCCGCGGGCTGGTGTCCTATTCGAAGATGGAGGCGATCGAGATGGATCGCCTGGCCCGGGCCGTCGAGCGGGACGCGCTGGACCGGATGAAAGCGCTGCTGCCCGCGCTGCCGGCCGGGGCGGTGCTCCACCAGCTCAGGCTGCGGATGCAGCGGATGGAAGAACACCTGGACGAACTGTCGTCGAAAGAAGGCATCGCGGAAACGTCGCGGATGCTGGAGAGCGACGACATCGTGTGGCGGACGTTCGAGGACGTGGTGGAACTTCTCGGCGAGGGATAGGGGACGAGGAGGGCGGGAGCCAAAGGGGTCCCCGTGAAGTGGTCTCGGGGAAAAGGCTCCCGCCCTCCTCGTCCCCCTATCTTCGCTTTTTTCCGCCCCCGCGTTTGGCTTCGGTGTTCCGTTTGAGGTCGAGCAGGCGTTCTTCGCTTTCCTTCATAAAGGTCTTCAACTTCTCTTCGAACGTCTTCTTCTCGCGGGCGCGGGCGACCCGCTCTTCGGGAGAGAGGGCTTGCTTGACGGACAGGTCGAGCTTCCCCCTGTCATTGAGGCCGAGGACTTTGACCTTGACGGTTTCCTGCTCTTTCAGGTAGTCGCGAACGTCCTTGACGTAGATGTCGGCGATCTCGGAGATGTGGACGAGGCCGCTCTTGCCATCGGCAAGCTCGACGAACGCGCCGTAGTTGGTGATCTTGACGACCTTACCTTCGACGATCGTACCGATATCGACACTCATGCGTACAGCCCGATGGCACCTCCCTGGGATATGCAGGCCAATTCTAAGGCGGCTCTACGAGCGGTGTCAATTAGCCGGCGCTACCTTCCGATGAGACGGGCGAGGGCGCGCATGACCTGCCCGAGCCAGGACGGTTCTTCAGGCACCGGAGCCGGATGGGCGGGGACGGGGGGTGGCGGCTGGACGATCAGCAGGACGATCTCTCCTGGTTTGACCAGGCCGAGCTGTTCGCGGGCAATCTTCTCGATGTACTCGGGCGTGTGGAGCGCCCGGATCTCCTCCCGCAGGGCGGCGCTTTCCTGCTGCAGCGCGGTCCGCATCCGGACCAATCGGTCCGCCTCGCGCTGCAGGCGGAAGAGTTCGAGGAAAGTGGTGGTGAAGGCCACCGCGGACACGATGACGACGGCGGCGATGGCGAGCGTCCAGACCCACCGTGGGGGACCTGTGCGGGTGCGCCGCCGTGCGCCGGATGGTGCAGGGCGGCGGAGGACGCCACGTGGCCGGGCGGTAAGACTGCTCACTCCATGCGCTCCATCGAATGCTGCGACGTCAGGTGCGATTGATGCTGCGACCACGAAGGATGTTACCCGGTCAGGGGAGGTACTCCTTCTGACTCCGGGATCAAGGGGATCTTCCCCTGATCCCCTGATCCCGAAACTTCGCGTATGGGGTCCAGCCGGCGTATGTGGCCTGGGCGCCCAGGTGCTCTTCGATGCGCAGCAGCTGGTTGTATTTCGCCAGCCGCTCCGACCGTGCGGGTGCGCCGGCCTTGATCTGGCCCGCTCCGGTCGCGACGGCAAGGTCGGCGATGGTGGCGTCCTCAGTCTCACCTGAGCGGTGTGAGACCACGACCCCAAACCCGGCGTCCTGCGCCAGGCGCACGGCATCCAGCGTCTCGGTCAGCGTCCCGATCTGGTTGGTTTTGATGAGGATGGCGTTGGCAATCCCCGCCGCGATGCCTTGCCGCAGCCTGGCCGCGTTGGTCACAAACAGGTCGTCGCCGACCAGCTGCACCTTCGTCCCCAGCGCATCGGTGACCATGCGCCACCCGGTCCAGTCGTCCTCGGCCATGCCGTCCTCGATCGAAACGATGGGATATGCGGCGCAGAGGTTCTCATAGAACGCCACCAGTGCCTCCGCGGAACGCGTGGCGCCTTCTCCCGGGAAGTGATACTCGTGCTGCCGGTACAGCTCGGAGGCCGCGGGATCCAGGGCGACCGCGATATCGTCGCCGGGACGGTATCCGGCCGTGTCGATGGCTTCCGTCAGCAGGTCCAGAGCCTTGGTGGTGGAGCCGATGTGCGGCGCGAAGCCGCCTTCGTCACCCACATTGGTGTCCAGCCCCCGCTTCCGCATGAGCAGACGCAGTTGGTGGTATGTCTCCACGCCCATCCGCAGGGCGTCGGCGAACGTAGAGGCTCCCGCGGGCACCAGCATGAACTCCTGTACGTCCAGGGGATTGTCGGCGTGCGCCCCGCCGTTGAGCACGTTCATCAGCGGTACCGGCAGCAGCCGTGCATCTGGGCCGCCCAGCGCCCTGTACAGGGGAACGCCGACCGAGGCCGCGGCGGCTTTGGCCACCGCGAGGGAGACCGCGAGCACCGCGTTGGCCCCGAGCCGCGATTTCGCGGGTGTTCCGTCGAGTTCGATCAGCAGGCGGTCGATGCCGGGTTGGTCGAACGGATCGCGGCCGGCGAGGGCAGCGGCGATTGGTCCGTTGACGTTGCCGACCGCGGTTTGCACGCCCTTGCCCAGGTATCGCGCCCGGTCCCCGTCGCGCAGTTCCAGCGCTTCGTGCGTACCGGTCGAGGCGCCGGACGGGACGGCGGCCCGTCCGCGCATCCCGTCGGAGAGCGCCACATCGGCTTCGACCGTCGGGTTCCCGCGGGAGTCGAGGATTTCTCTGGCGTGGACGGAGGCGATGCGGGCTCCGCCGGGTGTCCTAGTCCCCACGGCCCCCAGTCCCCTCAGTGACGAAATCTCCGACATCGACGCGGGCGAGGATTTCAACGTACTGCGTCGAGGGCGTGGCCCGCTCGGGCACGGTCAGCACCTTGGCGACGAGACGGTGCTCGCCGAAGGCGATCGTGATCACATCCTCCGCGCGCACTGTCGCGGCCGCTTTCGCAGGCGTGCCGTTGAGGCGCACGCGGCCTCGCGCACACAGCCCGGCCGCCACAGCCCGCCGTTTGACGAGGCGGCTGACTTGAAGGAACTTGTCTAAGCGCACGAGCTGACTACTGCGTTGTCAGGTTGAACTGCTTGATCGTCGCCTGGGCCTTGACCTTCTTGAGCCACTCGCCGAACGCTTTCTCCCGCTCGGCGCCGAGCAGTTTGTTGCGGATCTGCGCGCGCACGTCCGGTGTGAGCGCGGCGGCTTTTCCGGGTTTGGCCTCCAGCACCTGAATGATGTGGAAGCCGTACTGGGTCTTCACGATCCCGGACCGCTGGCCCGGCTTCAGCGCGAAGGCCACCTTCTCGAACTCCGGGACCAGCGACCCGCGGCTGACGAATCCGAGGTCGCCGCCGGCATCCTTGCTTCCAGGATCGCTGGACATCTGAGCGGCCAGATCCTCGAACTTCTCTCCGCGTTCCAGGCGCACCAGGACCAGCCGTGCCTTCGGTTCGCTGTCGACGAGGATGTGGCGGACCCGGATCTGGTCGGGCTGATCGAACTCCTTGCGGTTGTCGCGGAAGTACTTCTCGATGGCCGCGTCGCTGGGGGCGGGCACGGGCAGCTTGGCGACGAGGTTCTGGACGGTGATCGTCGTGCGCAGGCGATCCCGCAGCGCGGCCATCGTCAGGCCGCGCTGGGACAGGGCGGCCTCGAACTCCGCCTCCGTCGGGAAGTTCTTCTTGATCTCGCCAATCTGCGCCGTGATCTGGACGTCGGTCGCCACCACGTTCTGTCGGCGCGCTTCCTGCATGATCAACCGCTGGTCGATGAGCTGGTCGAGCAGGATCTTCGAAATCTCCGCCCGCTGCTTGGCGCCATCGGCGCCCTCGAGGTTGATGCCGTACTGCTTGGCCACGGCCTCGATCTCCTTGTTGAGATCGTCCGCGTAGATCGTCTCCCCGTTGACCGTGGCGGCAATGGCCGTGCCGCGCTTCATGCCCACGGTGATGGCGACGGCGGCGGCGGCGCCGACCAGAATCACCACCACCGTCAGTGCGACTAACTTCATCCGTTTGTTCATTTCGTCTCCGATCTGTTGAGGGCAACGGTCGTATTATACCGGAGTTCCGATGGGGATGGGTTCACGGCGCCGCGCCAGGTCGGTCAGCGCGGCGAGTGCTTCGCTGATCCACTGCACGTCATCGGCGAACCGCTGTCGGTCGGCCTGCAGCTGCAGCACCCCGGCGGACACCGTCGCCCGGCCGCGCAGCCGACTGATCAGCGCGGCGCGGTCCGCGTCCGGCAGCTGGAAGCCCCGTGCGGTCTTGATCGCCACCACGCCCTTGTCCCGCGTGATCGAGGTCACGCCGGCGTCCTTGGCCAGGACGCGCAGGCGCACGATCTCGAGCAGCGTCTCCGCGGCTTCGGGCAGCGTCCCGAAGCGGTCGGTCAGTTCGTCGGAGGCCGAGCGGACTTCGTCCGTCGTGCGCGCCGCGGCAAGCTTGCGGTACGCCGCCATGCGCTGCCCCTCATCCTCGATGTAGACCTCGGGCAGGTACGCATCCACGCCCAGATCGATGGCGGCGTCGGGCATCTCTTCGATCATCTGCCCCCGCAGCTCGCGCACCGCTTCGTCCAGCAGCCGCGTGAACAGCTCGAAGCCGACCGCGGCCAGCTGGCCGTGCTGTTCCGGCCCCAGCAGGTTGCCCGCGCCGCGGATCTCGAGGTCGCGCATCGCCAGTTTGAACCCCGAGCCCAGCTCGACGAACTCCTGCATGGCCTCCAGGCGCTGCTGGGCTTCCTCGGTGAGTTTTGCCCCCCGCGGGTACAGCAGATAGCAGAACGCCTGCCGGTCCGCCCGCCCGACGCGCCCACGCAGCTGGTAGAGCTGGGACAGCCCCATCGTGTGCGCGTCGTCAATGATGATGGTGTTGACCTGCGGGATGTCGAGCCCGATCTCCACAATGGTCGTGCACACCAGCACCTGGAACCGGCCGCCGAGGAAGTCCATCATGACCTGTTCGAGTTTGGATTCGGGCATCTGGCCGTGGGCCACGGCGACCTGCGCGTCGGGCACCAGGGCACGGATGCGGCGCGCGGACCGCTCGATGGTCTCGACCCGGTTGTGGACCACGTAGATCTGGCCGCCGCGCTCCCGTTCGCGGAGGATGGCCGCGCGCACCAATTCGTCGTCGTAGGGGCGGATCTCGGTGTGGATCGGCAGCCGCGCCTCCGGCGGCGTTTCCATGACGGACATGTCGCGCAGCCCGACTAAGGCCATGTGCAGCGTGCGCGGAATCGGCGTCGCCGTCAGCGTGAGCACGTCGACGGTCGTGCGCAGCTGTTTCAACCGCTCTTTGTGCACGACGCCGAAGCGCTGTTCCTCGTCGACGATGACGAGCCCCAGGTTCTTGAACGTGACGTCTTTCTGCAGCAGCCGGTGCGTGCCGATGATGATGTCCACGGTGCCCGCGGCGAGTTCCTCACGGATCCGCCGCGCGTCGACTGTGGAACGGAACCGGCTGAGCATCTCGACCTTGATCGGGTATGGCGCCAGCCGGCTGAGGAACACGTTGTAGTGCTGCTGCGCGAGGATGGTCGTGGGCACCAGGACGGCCACCTGTTTGCCGTCCATCACCGCTTTGAAGGCCGCGCGCAGCGCCACTTCCGTCTTCCCGTATCCCACGTCGCCGGCGATCAGCCGGTCCATGGGCTTGCCGGTTTCCATGTCGCGCTTGACGTCCTGGATGGCCAGCCACTGGTCGGGGGTTTCCTCGTACTCGAACGACGCCTCCAGTTCGTGCTGCCACAGCGTGTCCGGGCTGTACTTGTGGCCGGGGGCGGTTTCGCGGGCGGCGTAGAGGTCGAGGAGTTCGCGCGCCAGCTGCTGGGCCGCTTCCTTGACGCGTTTCTTCTCCCGGTCCCATTCCGCTCCGCCGAGCCGGTGGATCTTGGGGGCCTGGCCTTCGACGCCGATGTACCGGCTGACCAGGTTGACCTGATCGGTCGGAACGTACAACCTGTCGCCCTGGGCGTATTCGAGTTCCAGGTAGTCGCGCTCCGCTCCCCCGAGCAGCAGCCGGCGGATGCCGCGGTAGACGCCGATGCCATGGTGGATGTGGACGACCAGATCATTGGGTTCCAGATCCGTCCACGAGTACAGCCGGGCTCCGTCGCGGAACCGGAAGCGCCGCCGCCGCCGGCGCCAGCCGACAATCTCACTGTCGCTGACCACCACGAGGGATGCGGCCTCAATTTGAAATCCGCTCGACAACGCGGCGGGAACGGCGATGACCTCGCCCGGCTCAGGCGGCGGCTCCAGTGTGCCGGCCAGGACCACCCGGACGCCGTGGTCTTCGAAGATCTCGGTCATCCGCTGGGGCTGCGTCGTCGCGAGCACCACGCGCCGGCCCTGCTCCTGCCACGCTTCGACCGCCCGCGCGAGCAGTTTCATCTGGCCCCCGAACGCTTCCACGCCGCCGAAGCGCAGCACGACCTCACGGTCGGGATCCTCGGGGCCGTGGAGCGATGAGATCGCGAATTGCGGAATGGTCCCCGCGCGGGCGAGGACCTCATCCCAGGTGAGACTGGTGTCCGGGGCGTGCTCGTAGGCGGCGTCGGCCTGGCGTTTCAGTTCGTACGGTTCATCGAAGACGAGCAGCGAGGTACTGGACAGGTACTCCACCGGCGACACCGTGCCCGGCAGGTCGGCGGCCGGGAGGAAGATCGCGGACTCCAGGCGGTGCGTGCTGCGCTGGGTCGCGGGATCGAATCCGCGGATCGAGTCGACCTCGTCGCCGAACCATTCCACGCGGATCGGGACTTCGGCCTGCGCTGGGTAGATGTCGATGAGTCCACCCCGGACGGCGAACTCTCCCTTGCGTTCAACCAGGTCGCCGCGGGAGTATCCGTGGTCTGCCAGCCACCCCACCACGTGACCCGGGTTGACGGTCTGCGCCGTGTGGATTTCGTATTGAACAGCCGCGAGGATCTCCGGGGCCGGGACGGTGTGGATCAATGCCCCTACGGGAGCAAGGATGAGGGGATGCGGTCCCCTGGCCATCCGCAGCAGTGCCAGCAGGCGCGCCCCGATGAACTCGGCCGACGGCCGGCTGCCGTCGGCGGGCAGGGTCTCCCAGTAGGGCAGGCTCAGCAGATGGGGTTCCAGGTCGGGGAGGAAGGCCAGGAGGTCGTCGTGCAGCCGGTCGGCATTCTCCCGGGAGGTCGTGGCCACCAGAATGGGGCCTTCCACTGGCAGATGGAGGTCCCGGGCCATGGCGGCCAGGACGAAGGCTTTCTCGGCCGCATTTGGGCCCATGATCCACGGATGGCGGCCTGCCCGGACGGCCGCGAGCGCCTGATTGTAGGGGGACAACTCCCGCAGGAAGGGGAGCAGACCGGTCAATGCCATGAGACTAATACACTATTGTACCGAAAGCGGAGAAACGGCAAAAGCGAACACGGAGCTACTTTAAAACACCCAGTTCGACCGGCTCGACTTTGATGTACACGTCCATCGGATCCCGCCGGTGGCCGTCGATGGACAGGAGGCGGTCGACCGGGATGCCGAAGAGGCGCTCATTCTCCAGCAGGACCGGCAGGATGGTGTTCCAGTCGTCTGCGCCGAGATCCGTGTAGCGGCCGCCGTTGAGCTGCTCGTCGTCCAGCCGCCGGTACGGATCGCGGACGTAAATCGCACCGCCGCTGGCCAGCGAGAACAGGTTGCCTCCCGGGTACGGTGTGTCGAGATCGACGACATTCCCATCGACGTCGAATCCGATGCCGTTGAGGATGCAGAACCCGCCGCCGTCGAGGGGATCGCCGGCCATGAACGACTCGGCCAGATAGTCCAGGGCGGTGCCGTTGATCACGACCCGCGGCCGCCCGACCGCGTTGATCAGCGGCCGGCCCGCGGCGTTGCCGAGGATGTAGATCTCGCCGCCTTTGGCGCCGTACAGGAGCGTCTGGCCGACGCTGCCGTGGATGACCACCGTGCCCGACTTGAGAATTTGGCCGACCTGGTCCTGCGCGTCGTTATGCACCACCATCTCGGCGCCGTCGAGCCCCGATGCCAGGTAGTCGCCGGAGCTCCCATAGACCTCCACGCGCACAGGCTGTGCGAGCGGGCCGAATCCACAGCCGATGAAGCGCTGCCCGCGTGCGGCGAAGACGATGAACGACTTCCAGCCCGCCTGATGAGCCCGGACCAGGTACTGGGCGATGCTGTCCTTCCCTTCTGATGGGAATCCGTACCCGTCGATCACCAACGTGCCCGTCGGCCCCGGCGGAGCGCCCAGCTCAGACCGAGTGTGCCACTCGACGCGGTGCATGGCGCCGTGCTCCGTCCCAATGGCGTGCCCTGAACCCGAACGGCGTGAGTGGTTCAGGGGCGGTAGGTCGCGGAGGATTCCATAGACAGCCGTATGCAACAGCGCGAGCACCGACGCCCGTTTCTTCCCTCCGGTCGGCATCCGGCGGTCGATCAACTCCGTCAGTGCCTGCAGTGCATCTGCGCGCGCGGTCTCGCTGCGCCGCGCCTCCTGCCTCACCGCGGCGAGCCACTCGGACAGCGCCTCATAGTCCCAGGTCCGCACGCCGTCTGCCCCCTGGGCCACCAGCGCGTCGCGGCTTTCCAACGCCGGTGAGTGGCTTCCGTCGGCGCCGCCGAGTACGGGTCGCACCGACGTCCTGTCGCCCTGAGTCGTGTCGACGTGTCCGGCCGGTACCGTGATGGTCGGAAGATAGTGCTGCTGTCCCGGCGGGGTGGTGACGGGCGTGCCGAACTTGTCGGTACACGTCAGGCGGCCGGTCCGGTTGACGGTGAACATGAACGCGCCGCCGTCGGTGTACGATCCGCCGCGGGCGTTCCAGTACCGGTCGGCGACCGGACAGATGCGCGCGTCTTCGTGGGAGAGGCTGGCCAGCGTCGCGTCGATGGCCTGCTTCTCCGACGCGATGATCCCGAGGCTGACCTCGCCCTCCTGCAGCGCGAACACCTGCGGCCGGAGCATCGACGTATCGGTGATTCCCAGGAGTTGCCAGCCCGACACCTTGCCGTCGTCGGGTGTCAGGCTGCGCGCCACGATGAAGAACCACGGTCCGTCCGGCGAGCCGTGGATGTGATTGCTTTGGATCGCCCGGTAGAGCGGCTTCTTGTCCGCCGGCAGCATCAGGAAATCGCGTTCGGTCGTCGGCGCCATCGCCTCGATCACGTATTCAATCGGGTACCCGTAGGTCCGGCTCCACAGGTCGAACAGCAGGACGGCCACTTCGGTGTCGGTGAGGAACAGCGGGTAGAGGTGGCGCTGGGCGAGGTACTCGCTCACCGCATGGTAGTTGGCGAAGTCGCCGTTGTGCACCAGCGCGACGTCGAGCGCGGCGAACGGATGCGCCCCGCCGGGATGCCAGACCCGTCCTTTCGTCGGATACCGTTGGTGTCCGATCCACACCCGTGCCGTGACGTCTTCCATCCGGTAGTACTGGAACGCTTGCTCGGCGAACCCGACGATTTTCAGCACGAGCATGTCGCGGCCGTATGAGACGACGAATGCCTTCATGCGTCCGTCCCCGTAGAACGCCTTGTTCAGCCGGAATGCCCACTGGGAGATGAACTCGTCCTCGGCGGCCCGGCGGGAGAGCAGCGTGAGTCCATGGGCCGCCACGAACCGGTCGAGTGCATCCGGGCGCACGCGCGCGAAGTACCGCCACACGTCCGGCGGGCGGAGGTCGAGATCGGGGACGTCGCGGTAGTCGTCGACGGTCGGGATGCGGTACCCGGCGTGGACGTCAAAGACGGGGTCGATCTGTGTCGTGGTGATGTCGTCGTGCGCCGCCGCATCGAGGAGCGCGATCTGGATCAGGTAATCCGACGCCAGCGTGTCGTCGTCGACCCTCATCTGCTCCGCCGACAGCCCCGCGGCCGCCAGCCCGCCGCCTTTGCCGTTGCCGCGGTTGTGCATCTGGCCGCAGGGCACAAGGATGTGCCGGCCGTGGACCGGGATGGACGACGCCAGCCCGACGACTCCACAACCTCCTTCCGCTTCAGCCTTCGCTGAGGCGGATGGGAACGGGAGAAGATCCCGACGTGATGCGATCACGTGCTCGATAGCGTCAGACGTGGTTATCATTGCGAGCGCGAGGCGGCATTGCCGCCGTGGCGGGAAGCAATCTCAGACATGGGTTCCAGGTACACGAGCAGGTCCGTCCGCCCCCGCAGGTCGCCGATGCGCCGCATCCCCAGTTGCGCCAGCAACTCCCGCAGCTGCGCGCCCCAGGCGCGGTAGAGGTTGGCGATGCGCTCGGCGCCCCATTCGGGCACGATGAGTTTGGACATCTCGGGGTCGGTGGTCGTAATCCCGAACGGGCATCCCTTGCCCTTCTCACAGTCCGCCAGCCGCGTACAGCCGATCGCGACGAGGTCGGCCATGCCTACGACGACACCGTCGGCGCCCAGGGCGATGGCTTTCGCCGCGTCGTACGCGGTCCGGATCCCCCCAGAGGCTACCAGCACGATGTCGTCGCGGATGCCCTCGTTGACCAGGAACCGGTGCACCTTCGGAATCGCGTACTCGATCGGCATCGCGATGTTCTTCTTGGCGATCTCCGGCGCAGCGCCGGTCCCCCCGTACCCGCCGTCGAGGTGGACGATATGCGCGCCGGCATAGTAGATGCCGACCGCGACCATGTCCACGTCGGTCGGCGTGCTCACCTTCACCGCGATGAGCGCGTCCGGATGCACCGCGCGGATCCAGTCCACGTGTTTCTTATGGTCTTCCACGGAATAGACGCTGTGGAACGGGAACGGAGAGAACAGCGACGTCCACGCCACCGCCTCGCGCATCGTGGCGACGACCTCGGTCGTCTTGCCCCCGAGGAGGTGGCCGCCCAGCCCCGGCTTGGCGCCCTGCGCGTACTTGAACTCGACGAAGCGGGCGCGCTGGATCGTCTCCTCACGGACGCCGAACAGGCCGGTCGCGACCTGCGTGATCACGTAATCGGCGTAGGGGACCAGTTCCTCCGGGTAGCCGCCTTCACCGGTCGACGTAAACGTGTTCGTGGCCGCCGCGGCCATCGCGCGGGCGAGCATCGTCTGCGCGCTGACGGATCCGAAGGACATCCCGCCGCCGTAGAAGGGGACGTCGATGGTAATCTGCGGCCCGTCCCCGCGCCGGTTCAGCCGCAGGCTGATATCGACTTCTTCGGGGCGGATGCCGCTCTCCGACTCTCCGTCGAGTTCCACGGCGAAGCGCACGACATCGAACCCGCCCCCGGACTTCCCGACCCGATACTCACCCCGGGTCGGAGGGTGGCCCGTGGCGGCCTGCACCCACGTCGCCTGCAGCAGGTCCGGCGTCCACCGCAGGTCCCCCATGGTCGGAACCTCGGTGTCCTCCGGTTCCGGCGGCGCGGGTGCCGTCGTGGGAATCAGCGCGCGGAACGCCGCTTCCTCCTGCGGCTGGAAGATCGCCCGGCCCGTCTCGCCCCGCAGGCGGCGGACCTCGCGCATCCCCATCGCGCCCAGGCATTCGAGCAGCTGGTCGCGCCAGGCACCCATGAGGTTCACCAACCGCTGCGCGCCCCACTCGGGGGAGAAGTCACCGCTTTCGGCCGGGCAGTGCGCCTTATCTGCCCACAGCCCGCAGCCGAAGGCCAGGAGGATCGTGTAGTCGATGGCCACAAGGTCCGCCCCACAGACGATCGCCTTGGGGACGTGTTCCGCGGTCGCGATCCCCCCGCTGGCGAGCAGCGTCACCTCGTCGCGGATGCCGGCGTCGACCAGCCGGCGGTGCACGCCGCGCACGGTGTCCGCGATGAACCCGCGCGCACTGCTCCCGTACTCATCCGCGTACAGGTGGACGACCTCGGCTCCGCCTGCCGCGAGGTCCAGCACCCGGGTTTCCACATCCCCTTCCAGCGGGATGCGGTACCCGATGACCACATCAGGCCGCTCGCCCTTGATCAGTCCGGCCACATCGATGCCGGTGTCCGGGACCTCAAGCTCGACGTATCTGGCGGCCGCCCACATCGCCCGATGCGTGTCCACCTCTTCAACACGCAGCCGCGGAGCGATCCACTCGGCCAGGGGGATGAGGTCGTCGCCCCACTGCTCCGGCGTGACAATGGCCAGCGTCCGCAGCGCGGCCGCCGCGCGCGCGATGGCCGCCACCGGCGCACGGCCCTGCAGGGGGAAGGGGAACGGATTGAAGACGACCGGAATGGGCAGCTCAACAATCGGCGGCGAGGCGGTGAGCCGACCCGCGGCGTCGAGAACTAACCGCGCGGGCTTCCGTCCGACGTCCACGCCGGTGGAGATGTACTCCCGGCCATGGATGCCGTCGCGCGTGGGCCGCACGATCTCGGACATGTCCAACCAGATCGCGTCGAACCCCGGTCCCGCAAACGGTCCCCCATACCCGGCGCCCGAGATCGGAATCTTGCCTTTCTCCGCCATGTACCACGTCTGCGAAATGATCTCGGGGGTCCAGTACGGATCGCCGCGGCCGGGCGTGGCAAACGGGGGATGGCCGTACTTCACGTACTCGTCATTGTCCTGGAGATGGAAGCGCGCCGGCGGGGCAAACGGCAGCGTCGCCAGCGCGATGCTGACGTGGTAGCGTGATTCGACTGGCCCCGTCATCGATCGTCAGGCCGGATGAGTTCTGGCGTGCGGACGGTGCTCCGGTACCAGTTCGTGATTGGAAGCCGGCGGTCTTTGCCGAAGGCCTTGGGCGTGATCTTGATGCCCGGCGGGGCCTGCCGGCGCTTGTACTCGTTGCGGTCCACCATCGCGACGACCTTGCTGACGAGATCGGCCGGATACCCGGCGGCGACGATCTCCTGCGGTGGGGTATCTTCCTCCACGTAGAGCCGCAGCACGGGATCGAGGATCTCGTACGGCGGCAGCGTGTCGGTGTCTTTCTGGCCCGGCCGCAGCTCGGCCGTCGGGACGCGCGTGATCACGCCTTCGGGAATGACCGGCGCGGTCGTGTTGCGCCAGCGTGCCAGTTCGTAGACGACGGTCTTCGGCACGTCCTTGATCACCGCGAACCCGCCGGCCATGTCCCCGTAAAGGGTGGCGTAGCCCACGCTCAGCTCGCTCTTGTTCCCCGTCGTGAGCACGAGCCAGCCGAACTTGTTCGACAGCGCCATCAGCAGCGTGCCGCGGATCCGCGCCTGGATGTTCTCTTCCGTCGTATCCGGCGTCCGGCCGGCGAACGCCTCGCGCAGGGTCTGCAAGAAGGCCTGGAAGACTCCGTCGATCCCCAATGCGGTGACCTCGGTGCCGAGATTCGAGGCAACCTCCTGCGCGTAGCGCCGGCTCTCGTCCGAACTGTACTGGGAGGGCATCCAGGCGACATGCACGTAGTCGCTGCCCAGCGCATCGACGGCGATTGTCGCTACGAGCGAGGAATCGATCCCGCCGGACAGGCCAACGATGACGTGGCGGAACCCGTTCTTCCGCACGTAGTCGCGGGTGCCCAGGACCAGGGCGGCGTAGATCTCCGCCGACGGTTCCAGGGCGGGGACAATCTCCGGGTGGACCGGCCCCCGCCGCTCCCCGCGCGGGCCGGAGAACGGAATAGTCGTCACCGGAACCGTGCCCTCCTCGCCGGCGGCCGGGCCGACGGGAGCGAACCGGCGGTGGCGGCGGACGGCTTCGGGATCCACGTCGCAGAGGATCAGGTCTTCTTCGAACTGCCTGCCGCGCGCGAGCAGATTGCCGGTGTGGTCGAACACCATCCCCATGCCGTCGAAGACCAGTTCGTCTTGGCCGCCGACGAGGTTGTTGTAGCAAAGGATGATGCTGTAGTCGCGCGCGCGCGTCCGCAGCATTTCCGCGCGCTGGCGCCACTTCCCGGCGTGATAGGGGGAGCCGTTGATGTTGATGACCACCAGCGCCCCCGCCGCGGCCTCCGCCTGGCAGGTCCCCCCCGGCGCCCAGATGTCCTCGCAGACGGTTACCCCCACCGGGACGCCGCGGATCACACAGACGAGACCCTCCCGCCCGGGCTGGAAGTAGCGCTTCTCATCGAATACCCCGTAATTGGGCAGCCGCTGTTTGTGGTAGATCCCGACCCGCTCCCCGTCGGCCAGGACCGCCGCGGCGTTGTAGAGGTGGGTCTCCTGGTCCACGAACCCCACCACGGCTGCGATCCCCTGGGTCCGGCGGGTGATCTCTTCTACTGCGGCCAGGTTGCCCCGGACGACGTCGGGTTTCAGCAGCAGGTCTTCGGGCGGGTACCCCGTGACGGCGAGCTCGGGGAAGCAGACGAGGTCGGCCTCGAGATCGCGCGAGCGGTCAATGGCCTCGCAGATGCGGCGGGTATTGCCTTCCAGATCCCCCACCGTCGTATTGATTTGGGCCATGGCGACGCGGAACATACCAGGAAAAGTATAGCGCGGGGGAGGAGAAACAGCGCCAGCGGGTGCGCTCCTGCTGAGTTAGGCCGGGTTGCCGCGCTCCTCCGGCGCCGAAGCGCCGAAGACGAGCGGTACCTCCTCCCATCTCGAACAATCCGCTTTCCGCTGGCGAGTATCTTTCTAACACGGCCCCGCAAGCGTGGTCAAGGCGGAACTTCCGTTCCCAGTTTGTGGATAGCGTGGACGATGTGGAAAAGCCGCCGGCGGTTACTGCCCCGCGCACATGGGCGGTGCGGCGGCGGTGGTACTCGTGTGCCCTGTCGTTCGTGGAGGCGCCGACCCCTGTGTGAGGGCGAAGACGCCCTTGGCGCCCGCCGAGACCAGTTTGCCATCCCGCCAGACCCAGCGGTTGAGCCCATGCCGTTTGAAGAAGCACAGGTTGACTTCGAGCGCGTAGATGGCCGGCAGGGCGGACCCGTAGTAATCGAATGGACCCTTGGCCGGATCCGGCGCCACTTTCATGTCCTTGATGTCCACCAGGCGCCACTGCGCGTCGAAGAAGCCGATCGAGAGGGGAATCAGCGTGTTCTTCATCCAGAATGACCAGCGCTGCTCCTCCTCAAAGATGAAGAGCATCCCAGCGAGGTCGGGGAGTGATTTGCGAAACATCAGGCCCTGCGCCCGTGACGGTGGCGTATCGGCAACTTCCACCTGCAGCACGACGCGGGTGGGTCCCTGGACAAGCGTCAGCGTGCCCCGCTTGAACGTCGCTTGACCGTACGCGGACGGCAGCGCGGTGAAGATGAGGACCAATCCGGCGATGATGATTCGGCGCATGGTGACCTCAATTCTACAACGTACACACCCTCAGGAGGGTAGGGTGAGCGGGGAGTTCCACGAAAGAGGAGACGTGATGCCACCGAATTATGATGTCATCGTGGTCGGCGCCGGCCCCGCCGGGGGCATGGCTGCTCTGTCCGCCGCCCGGCTCGGACTGCGGACCGCATTGATCGAGGAGCACCGCGAAGTCGGGACGCCCATCCACTGTTCGGGGAAACTCCAGCTCCACGCATTTCGCGAATTCAATCTCCCGTCGCACCTGATCCTGAACACGCTCCAGGCCGGCAGGTTCTATGCGCCGAACGGGGCCGTCGCCCGAGTCCGCCGCGCCCGGCCGGATTCGCACGTCGTCGACCGCGGCGTGTTCGACCGCTGGCTGGCAGTCCAGGCACAGGAGGAGGGCGCCGAACTCGTGGTGGGGACTCGCCTCCGCGCCGCGGAACGGCTGAACGGAACGATCCGGGTCACCGGAGAACGCGCGGGGCGGTCCTACGCGGCCACGGCCCGGGTAGTCATCGATGCCGAGGGGGCCAGGCCCGTCCTGCCGCGCACCCTGGGACTGGATTTGCCCCGTCGGTCGGTCATGGGGCTGCAGTACCAGATGAGCGGCGTCGACCTGGACGGTAACGACTGCCCCGAAGTGTACCTGGGAACGTCGTCCTCGCCCGGGTTCTTTGCGTGGCTGATGCCCATCGGGCCAGGCCGGGGACGCGTCGGGCTGTGCGTAGACCCGGCATTTGCGCCGCGGGCGCCGCTCTACTATCTCGAGCGTCTCATCCGCGAACACCCGGTTGCCTCCCGCCGCCTCCGCCGCGCCGTCATCGAACAGAAACTGGCCGGGCCGATCCCCGTGATCAGCCGCCGCCACCGCAGCACGACCGACGGGATGATCGTCGCCGGGGACGCGGCCGGTCACGTGAAGGCCACCAGCGGAGGCGGGATCTACTTTTCCTTGATCGGAGGACAGCTGGCCGCGGGCGCCGCGGCGGCCTATGCCGGCGGTCGCCGTGCGGCGCTGACCGAGTACGAGCGCCGGTGGCGCCGGCGATTTGGGCGGGAACTGCGGTTCACGTCCATGGTGCGTACTGTTTTGAACCGGATGAGCGATGTGGACCTCAATGCGGTGGTCGCCGCGCTGGCGAACGTCGACGAGGTACGGCAGACGCTCGAGGTCCATGGGGATACGGCCTACCAGTCGCGCCTGCTGGTTCCGGTGCTCCGCCAGGCCCTCCACCGTCGCTCCGCTTGGCCCCTGACCAAGATGACGCTTAGGCTGGCGATTGTCGGACTTCAGTCTCTCTGGACGGATGGTCTCCTTGGGGGTGGGAGGGGCGGGGCGGAGCCTGACGGGTCCCTGTGAAGTGGCCTTCGGGGAGAGGCTCCGCCCCGCCCCTCCCACCAAAAAATCCAACCATCATGAAGGCGGTAAGGGGGGTGGGACCAAAGGGTTCCCTGTGTAGTGCAGTCAGGGAAAAGGCCCCACCCCCCTTACCGCCGAAACTCTCTCCATGCGTGTCATCGCCGACGTCCACCTCCACTCCAAGTACAGCAGGGCAACGAGCCGGGAGATGGACGTGGAGAACATGGCGCGGTGGTGCAAGATCAAGGGCATCACCGTCGTCGGCACCGGCGACTTCACCCATCCCATCTGGTTCCGCGAACTGAAGCTCAAACTCAAACCGAACGACCGGGGCCTCTACACCTTCGGCGGCATCCACTTCATGCTGACCGTGGAGGTCAGCAACATCTACCCGCAGGGCGGCCGTCTGCGCAAGATCCACAACATCATCCTCGCCCCGTCGCTGGAGGTCGTCGAACGCATCAATGCCGTGCTCGGCCGGTTCGGCTCGCTCATGGCCGACGGCCGGCCGACGCTGACCCTGCCGTCGAGCAAGCTCGTCGAGTACGTCATGGAGGTCTCTCCCGACTGCATGATTGTCCCCGCGCACGCGTGGACGCCGTGGTTCAGCCTGTTCGGGTCCAATTCCGGCTTCGATTCGCTGCAGGAATGCTTCGGGGACCAGCTGCGCCACATCGCCGCGGTCGAGACCGGGTTGAGCAGCGATCCGCCGATGAACTGGCGGTTGTCGCAGCTGGACCGGGTGATGCTGGTCAGCAATTCCGACGCTCACTCACCCGCGAAGCTGGGCCGGGAAGCGAACGTCTTCGAAGCCGAGCCCGACTACTTCGAACTGATGCGGATTCTGCGCGAGAAAGACACCAGCAAGTTCCTCTACACGGTTGAGTTCTTTCCGGAAGAAGGAAAGTACCACTACGACGGCCACCGCAACTGCAACACCCGGCTCACGCCGAAGGAGAGCAAGGCGCTGGGCGACCGCTGCCCGGTCTGCAAGCGCCCGCTGACGGTTGGCGTGATGCACCGCGTGGAAGACCTGGCCGATCGGGAGGACGGCTACGTGCCGGCCGGGGCGGTCCCGTACCGCAACCTCATCCCCCTGGAGGAGATCATCGCCGAAGCAATGGGCGCGCAGCCCGGCACCGGCGGCGTCCGCGAGGAATATTTCAAACTCTGTGCCCGGCTGGGCGGGGAGTTTGCCATCCTGCTCGACCTGCCGCTGGACGAACTCGCCAAACATGCTCCGCCGAAAATCGTCGAGGGGGTGGCTCGTGTGCGTGAGGGCCGCGTGGAGATCAAGCCCGGCTACGACGGGACCTACGGCGAGATCCACATCTTCGGCGAGGGCGAGGTTCCCCCGGAACGTCCGGGCGAGCCGTCGAAGAGAGTCGAGGAGCCCGCGCAGACCACGCTGTTCTAGCGATCTTCTTGCCAACCGTCTTCCTCAAACCCGACAAAGACGCCCGCATCACGGCGGGCTACCTGTGGATCTTCAGTGGCGAGATCGCCCGCCTCGAAGGGAAGCCCGAAGACGGGGGGATCGTCGACATCCGGACCCTGCGCGGCAAATGGCTTGGCCGCGGGTTCATCAACCCCGCCTCCAGCCTTGCCGTCCGCGCGCTGACCACCCAGCCCGAGCCCATCGACGACGCCTTCTGGCGCCGCCGGATAGGCAGCGCCGTGACCTACCGGCAGCGATTCGTTCACGGTACGACCGCCTATCGCCTCATCTATAGCGAGGGCGACTTCTTGCCTGGTCTGATCGTCGACCGGTATGGGGAGGTGCTGGTCCTCCAGACACTGGCCCTGGGGATGGACCGGCGGAAGGAGATGCTGGCCGACCTGCTGATGGACCTCGTGCACCCCCAGGCGATCTATGAGCGCAACGACGCCACCGTACGCCGTCTCGAAGGATTGGATCCCCGTCGTGGGTGGCTGCGCGGGACGGCAGATCCAGTCATCGAGATTCAGGAGCCCGCCCGCTTCTCTGTCGACGTCGCCGCCGGCCAGAAGACCGGGTTTTACCTCGACCAGCGGGAGAACCGGACGGCCCTCGCGCCGTACGTGCGGGATGCCGAGGTCCTCGACGTGTTCTGCTACACGGGCGGGTTCGCCGTCCACGCCGCGCTGGCCGGGGCGCGCCGCGTCACCGGCATCGACAGCTCAGCGGATGCGCTGCATCTGGCACGGGCCAACGCGGCGCTCAACGGCGTGGACTCGGTCTGCGAGTTTGTCGAGGCCAATGCCTTTGACGAACTGCGCCGGCTGGTCACGGAGAAGGCGTCGTACGACGTGGTGATCCTCGACCCGCCGCCGTTCGCGCCGACGAAGGAGGCGGTGGAACGGGCCAGCGCGGGGTACAAAGAACTCAACCTGCGCGCCCTGAAGCTGCTGCGGCCCGGTGGCATCCTCCTGACGTGCTCGTGCTCCTATCACGTGGGCGACGCGCTGCTGCAGCAGATTGTCGGCGCCGCGGCTGCCGATGCACGGCGCGCCGTGCGGCTGATCGAGTCGCGGGGACAGGCGCGCGACCATCCGGTGCATCCGGCGATGCCGGAGACGCGGTACCTGAGTTGTCTGGTGGTAGAGGTAGGCTGAATCATGCGTGGTATAGTACGGGTAGGACATGCGCGGACCCATTCCAATGGCCACACCGACGCGCTCCGGGTCGCGCGCGAACTGACATCCGTCACTACCGGATCGATTCACACAACCGATCCCGCGAGGCACAGTTGCGACGGCAGGGGAGCCGCCCGGTTCCCCTCATTTCGTTTCGCCCAGTCTCTCACCGCACCGAGGGTAACCTGGCCGCGCTCCCTGACCGCAGCATAGGTGGAGGGAAGCCACTCGTGGTGCCACGACAGATTCAAATCACCGACAACCTGGATCTGCTGCTCAACGTCCTCCCCGGGCATCTCCGGGAGGACCTGACGACGCAGCCCGACCTGGAAGCGCTGCTCGAGATTGTGCTCGACTTGGGCCGGCGCCCGGAGGCGCGGTTTCCCGGCCGGGTCGTCTACCTCAACGACGGCTACGTGGGGCCGGACGAAATCCGGTTCGTCACCACGCGGGTCGGGGCGTTCGGCAAGGACAACCGCGCGGGGATCGAGCGGACGCTGCACCGCATCTCCGCGATCCGCAACCGCCAGGGTGAAGTGATCGGGCTGACCTGCCGCGTGGGCCGTGCCGTCGTCGGGACGGTCGACATCGTCCGCGACGTCATCGAATCCGGGCAGTCGATTTTGCTGCTGGGCCGGCCGGGCGTCGGGAAGACCACGCTGCTGCGCGAGTCCGCCCGCGTGCTGGCCGACGAGTTCAACAAGCGCGTGGTCGTCGTCGACACGTCCAATGAGATCGCCGGCGACGGCGACATCCCGCACCCGGGGATCGGCGGGGCCCGGCGCATGCAGGTCCAGCATCCGGAGCTGCAGCACGCCGTGATGATCGAGGCGGTCGAAAACCACATGCCGGAAGTGATCGTCATCGATGAGATCGGCACCGAAGCCGAAGCGCTGGCGGCGCGCACGATCGCCGAACGCGGCGTGCAGTTGATCGCCACCGCGCACGGCAACTCGCTGGACAACCTGCTGCAGAATCCGACGCTGTCCGACCTCGTCGGCGGCATCCAGGCGGTCACCCTGTCCGATGAGGAAGCGCGCCGGCGCGGCACCCAGAAGACGGTGCTCGAGCGCAAGGCCCCCCCGACGTTCGACGTCGTCATCGAGATCGTGGAGAAGGACCGCCTGGCCGTCCACCACGACGTCGCGACGGTGGTGGACCGCTTCCTCCGCGGGGTGGTGCCGCGGCCGGAGACCCGCATCCGCACCGCCGCCGGTGAAGTGGAGATCGAAGCGCCGCCGCCCAAGGCCGCGGCGTGGGCCGCGCAGGGGCCGCTGGCGCCGGCGCCGTCGGAGGATGCGGAACGGCCGGGCCGGCGCATCGCCCGCATCTATCCGTACGCCGTCAGCCGCAACCGCCTCGAGCGGGCGATCAAGGAACTGCGCGTGCCGGCCTACGTCGCCGAGAATCTGGTCGACGCCGACATCGTGCTGACGCTGAAGTCGCAGGAGCGCCGCCAGCCCAAGAAACTCCGCGAGGCCGCCGCCCGCGGCAAGCCGATGCACATCCTCAAGAGCAACACGGTCAGCCAGATCCAGGCCTTCCTCCGCAGCATCTTTGAAGTGGAAGGCGAAGACGACCAGGAACTGGCGCTGCGCGAGGTCGAAGAAGCGATCTCCGAGGCCCTCAAGTCCACCCAGCCGGTCGAACTCTCTCCGCAGAACTCCTACGTCCGCCGGCTCCAGCACCAGCTCATCCAGCGCTACGGCCTGGCGTCAGAGAGCCGGGGCGAAGAGCCCTTCCGCCGCGTCGTCGTCTTCCCGCGCTGATGCGCGGTCTCTTCATCACCATCGAAGGCCCCGACGGGTCGGGGAAAACGACGCAGGCGCGCCTGCTCAGCGAGTACCTGCGCGGCGCCGCCGATGTCCTCTACTCGCGTGAGCCCGGCGGCACGGTGGTCGGCGAGCAGATCCGCCGGATCCTGCTGGGCGATGCCGCGATGAGCGCGCAGACCGAGATGCTGCTGTTCGCGGCGTCGCGGGCGCAGTTTGTGTCGGAGATCGTCGACCCGGCGCTGCGGGCCGGCCGCATCGTGGTGTCGGAACGATTTGTGGATTCGTCCCTCGCCTACCAGGGATATGCGCGGGGCCTGGGCGTCGACCTCGTCCGGATGGTGAACGCGGTGGCGACGCAGGGGCTGCAGCCGGACCTCACCCTGCTGCTGGATATCGATCCCGGCGTCGGGCTGGGCCGTGCGCAGGCGGCCGAAGGAAAGGAAGGCCAGCGCGGCACCGGCGACCGTCTGGAACAGGAAGGCATCGCCTTCCAGCAGCGCGTCAGGGAAGGATTCCTTTCGATTGCGCAAGAAGAACCGCACCGCGTACGCGTGATCGATGCGTCGCGCGCACAGCGCGCGGTGCACGGCGACATCGTCCGGATCGTCGACGAGTTCCTGCGGGCGAGGGGGTGGCGGGCATCAAGCTCGTCCTAGCCATCGTGCAGGAAAAGGATTCGGCCCGGTTGATCGATGCCCTCACCGAGGACGGCACCCAGGCCACGATCCTCGCCAGCACCGGCGGCTTCCTGCGCGAAGGGAATGCGACGATCCTCACCGGCGTCGAAGACCGTCAGGTCGATCAGGTCGTGGCGACCATCCAGCGGGTGTGCCAGCGCCGCGAACAGTTGGTCAGCCCGATGCCGGCGGTCATCGAACCGGTGGATTCGTACGTGACCTATCCGGTGAAGGTGGAAGTGGGCGGCGCGATCGTCTTCGTCCTCTCCATCGAGCGAATGGAGCGCATATGAGAGAGGGACATGGCGTTTAGGGATCTCGTCAACCAGGATCATGCCGTCCTGCTCCTGCGCTCAGCGGTGCGGGCGAAGCACGTCGCGCACGCCTACCTCTTCGTCGGACCGCCGGGGGTGGGCCGCCTCGAGGCCGCCAGGGCGTTCGCGCAGCTGCTCAACTGCGAGCGGCCGGTCGATGAGGATGCCTGCGGCGAGTGCCGCGGCTGCCGGCTCGTTCTCAAAGGCCAGCATCCCGACGTCCGGCTCGTCGACGTGGAGCGCGGGCTGCTCCTGGATCCGGACGATACGACCAAAACCTTCATTGGCATCAACCAGATCCGGGAACTGCGCCGTCAGGTCGTATACCCGCCGGTCGAAGGTGGATCGAAAGTCTACATCCTGGTGAACGCCGACCGGATGGACAGAGATGCCGCCAGCAGTATGCTCAAGGTGCTCGAAGAACCACCGCCGCAGGTGGTCATCATCCTCATCGCCGAGTCGACCGTGCCGATGCTGCCGACCGTGGTATCGCGCTGCCAGCTCGTGCGCTTCTCATTGATCCCGCTGCCGCTGATCGAGAAAGCGCTGATCGAGCGCCACGGTGTGCCGCCCGGCCAGGCCCGCTTCCTGGGGTCATTATCCGGAGGTCAGCTGGGGCGCGCCGTGACGTGGGCGACGTCGGAGGCCGCGCTGGCGCTGCGCGAGCGGGTGCTGGACCTGCTGGTGTGGTTCGAGCGGCCCGATCTCCTCGCCCGGCTCGATGCGGCCGAGGAACTGGCGAAGGACAAAAAAAACCTGCCCGAGATGCTGGACATCGCGCTGTTCTGGTACCGCGACCTGCTCGTCTGGCGAGAAACTCCCGACGACGCGCTGCTGGTGAACCTCGACCGGAAGGATGCGATCGCGTCGCTCGCCGCGTCGATCGATCCGGCACAGCTCAACGACCGCATCCTGGCCGTGCAGGTTGCCAAAGACGCGCTGCGCCGCAACGTACACCCCCGGCTGGCGCTGGAGGCGTTCTTCCTCCGCATTAAACCGACCGGCGAACCCACCCGCGCGAAGTAGGCATCCCCTGTCATTGCGAGGAGCGGAGCGACGAAGCAATCTCAGGATTGGCGCTGACTGCGTAGCCTTTTGAGTACCTCCAGGTTCTTCTTATCCGGCCCCTCATGATCGAATCCCGGCGTCTCGATGACTCCCGCCAGATGGCTCAACGCCGGATGATTCACCAGCGCCCGGAATCCCCCGCGCCCGATGTACCCTTCACCGATATTGGCATGCCGGTCCACCCGCGCGCCCAGCCGGACGGCCGAATCGTTGAGGTGGAGGGCTTTCAGCCGCTTTAAGCCTACGGTGTCGTCGAACGCCTCGATCACGGCATCGACGCCCCGGCGCGTCCGGATGTCCCAGCCCGCGGCGAACAGGTGCGCCGAATCCAGGCAGATGCCCACCCTGCGGTGCCAGCGCAGCGCGGCCAGGATGTCCCGCAGTTCCTCAAATGAGCTCCCCACGTACCCGCCGGCGCCCACGCTGTTCTCCAGCAGAATCATCGCGCGGTCGGTGCGCTCCAACGCGACGGCCAGCGCCGCCACGACCCTGGTGCGCGCTTCTTCCCACGGCCGGTCGCCGCGGCTGCCGATGTGGGTGATCGCGCCCAGGCCGCGCAGCCGGTCCATCACGCGTACCGCGTAGATCAACGCGGCGGTGGAACGCTGATAGATGAGCGGATCTGATGCGGCCAGATTGATCAGGTACGCCCCATGCGCGACCAGCGGATCGAGCCCGGCCACCCGGCGCTTGCGGATGAACAGGGCGTACTCCTCGTCCGGATACGCGGTTTCGCGCCACTGCCGGGGACTGCCGACGAAGATCTGCAGGCACTCGCAGCCGATGGCCACGGCCCGGTCCACGGCCAGGTGCAGGTGCTCCCGGATGCTGACATGCGCCCCAAACTTCACACAGACCCCCTACGCCAAGGGGTCAGACCCCTCCGGCGGAAATCCCTCACTTGAGGTGCCTATGATGAGCGCTCGTTGGGGCTTCACCACCAAAGCCATCCACGGCGGCAGGATCGATGACGCCAACAAATCGGTCGCGCCGCCGATCTATCAGACTGCCACGTACTACTACGATACCGCGGAAGAAGGCATCCGCATCGGGCAGGAGGTCCCGCCCGGCTACATCTACACGCGCTGGGCGAACCCGACGACGCGCGTGCTGGAAGAGCGGGTTGCCTTGCTCGAAGGGGCCGAAGACGCGCTGGCGCTGTCGTCGGGGATGGCCGCGGTCACGTCGGCGGTGATGACGGTGCTCAAACCCGGCGATCACGCGGTCGCCCCGCGCGCCATCTACCAGGCGTCGTACCAGTTGTTCGCCGAGGTCCTCCCCCAGTACGGCATTGACGCGACGCTGCTGACCGATACGGACGTGGAGTCGTACGAGCGCGCCCTGCGGCCCAGCACACGGCTGCTGTACATCGAGACCCCCAACAATCCCGTGCTGGATATCACCGACATTGCCGGTGTCGTCGCGCTGGCCCGCGGCCGGGAGGCGATGACCATTGCCGACAACACCTTCGCCACGCCCTACAACCAGAGCCCCATCGCGCTGGGCGTGGACGTCGTCGTCCACAGCGCGACTAAATACCTCGGCGGCCACCACGACGTCACCGCCGGCGCGCTCGCCGGCACCCGCGAGTTCGTCCACGCGTCGAAGCGACACGCCCGGATCTTCGGCACCACGATCGACCCGTTCGGGGCCTGGCTCGTGCTCCGCGGACTGGCCACGCTCGGCCTGCGCGTCGAGCGGCAGAACCGTTCCGCCCAAGCCCTGGCCGAGTTCCTCGCCCCTCACCCGCGCGTGGAGCGCGTCCACTATCCCGGCCTGTCCGGCCACCGCGGTCACGACGTCGCCAGACGCCAGATGCGCGGCTTCGGCGGGATGCTGAGTTTCGAGGTCACCGGCGGTTACGAGGCGGGTGTGCGCGTGCTCGAATCACTGCGGGTCTGCAAACGGGCGACCAGCCTCGGCGGCGTCACGACGTTGGTTTCGCATCCGGCGAGCCTGTCCAGCGTCCACATGCCCCGCGACGTCCGCGAGGCCGCCGGCATCACCGACGGTCTCATCCGCGTCAGCGTCGGCGTGGAAGACGAAACCGACCTGCTGGCCGACTTCGACCAGGCACTCGCCGCTGTCTGAGGGCGTCTCTCATCGCACGCTCGTTTCATCCGGCGGTCTGATCCGTCGAAACATCGCATACAGGCTGAGGTCGTAGACGATCTTCAGCCCGCCGCCGATGAAGAAGGGCAACCCCAGCGAGACGATCTGCATCGCGTAGCCGGAGAGCACGGGCGTCACGGCCTGCGCCACGTTGCGGACGACGTTGGTGACTCCCGCCGCCGCCGTGCGTTCTTCCGGATCGACGACCGCGACGACGTAACTCTGACGGGTCGGGACGTCCATCTGCGAGAGCGCATGGCGGGCCAGCGTCAGCACGACTGCCCAGGTCAGCGACGGCGCCAGCGGAATCGCCATGAGCAGTATGTTGCTGGGTAGGTGCGTGAAGACCATCGTGTTGATGAGGCCGATGCGATCGGCGACCCGCGCGGCCACCAGGAAGGAAATGCCCTGCAGCAGGCCCACTCCCAGGAAGATCGGGCCGAGGAGTTCCGGCCCCGCCCCCCAGCGCAGGTGGAACCAGAACGCGATCAGACTCTGGACGACGAACCCGCCCGCCAGGGAGTCGAGGCCGAACAGCGCCGACAGCCGGAAGATGGTCCGGCGCGACCGTCCCAGTCCGGACGCGACCGGCAGCCCGGCCGTCCGCGCCAGTTCCACCTGCGGACTGAGCAGGGCGAACAGCCCCAACGTCAGCCCCGCCAGCGCCGCGTAGAGGTAGAACATCGCCCGCAGCGACGCCGGCTCGCTGAACCCGGCAAAGCGCTCGAGCAGTGCCGGTGCGCCGGCCGCCAGCGCGCCCCCGGCGCCGGCAAATGCCCCGATCATGTTGTAGAGACCGAACAGCGCGTTCCGCCGTGTCACCGGGGCGGTCTGCGGAAGGATCGCCTGTTCCAGCGAGAGAAACGGTCCGACTTCCCCTGACGTGGCCCCGATCGTCCCCGTCAGCGACGCGAGAATCAGCAGCGGATAATGGTTGGTCAGCGCGAACGCCAGGCCGGACGCGCCCATGAGCAGCGCGCTGACCCGCAGGAGCCGGCGGCGGCCGATGCGATCGGCGTAGAGCGAGAACAGTACCGTGAGCACCGCCGACCCCGCCAGCGTGGCCGTCAGCACCGCGCCGACCTGCCACGGCGCGAAGCCGGCCTGCTCCAGGTACACGCCCAGGAGGACCGAGAGGAACCCGTAGGCAAACGTGCGCAGCCCGCGGGCGGCGAGGATCAGGCGCCCGTCGCGGGTGATCCAGCTCATCCAATCTTGAACGTGGCGTCCTCGCGTCCGGTGATCAACTCGAACGGGAGCGGCTGCGTGCGCACGGCCTGCTCCATGCGATCGACCATCTCGTCCGAGTGCCCGGGATCATGATGGAATGTGAGGAGGCGTTTGACCTTCGCCACCGCCGCGAACGCCACCGCATGCTCGATCGCGCTGTGCCCCCAGCCCACGTGGTCGGCGTATTCCCACAGCGTGTACTGCGAGTCATGAATGAGCAGGTCGGCGCCGGCCGCCAGCGCGGTGCCCGACGTCCAATCCGCCGGTAGCGGAAACTTTTCAACGCCCAGGGCCGGTTCGTGGTCGGGCATGTACGCCAGCGTGCCCGAGCGGTCCGAGATGCGGTAGCCGACCGTGGGCCCGGGATGCGAGATCAAAGACGCCTCGATGCGCAGCCCGTTGACGCTGAAGGGTTCCATCGGCACGTCGTGCAGGGACAGCCGGGCGGGCAGGTCCCGCAGCCGGACGGGGAACAGCGGGGGCGACAGGTACTTGGTCAGCCGCGTGCGCAGATCGTGCGTCGTCGACGGCGGCCCATAGACATGGACGTCGAGGCCCGGCCGGAACAGGGGCCCAAAGAATCCGAAACCCTGGATGTGGTCCATGTGCAGGTGTGTGAGCAGGATGTCGATCCGCACGATGTCGGGCTCGATCACGTTGCCCAGCCGGCGGATGCCGGTGCCGGCGTCGAGGACGAGGAGGGTGCCGTCATTGCTGCGGACTTCCACGCACGACGTATTGCCGCCGTAGCGGACGGTTTCAGGACCCGGACTGGGCAGCGATCCGCGGGTCCCCCACAGGGTGATTTTCATTCGTGATCGAGCATCCAGAACAGTGCCGCCGCGCCGAGCAGCCGGCCGCCCTGTCCTTCCAGCGGATAGGCGGTGACCTCCAGGCGGCGCGGGACGCCGTCGAGCCCCATGATCCGCAGGGCGCGGTACGCCGGCCGCCGCGTTTTCAGGGCTTTCACCAGCGGCAGCTCATCCGGCAACAGCGGATTGCCGTGTTCGTCCGACTGCTCGAAGATCGTCGACCACTCGCTCATCGGCATCTCGCCCGCTTCGTCGAACGTGCGGCCCAGCAGCGCTTCGGCGGGCTCATTGAAGAAGATCAAGTTGCCCTGAGGATCCACAATGAAGATCGGCAGGGCCAGGTAGCTGGCCAGCTGCCGCATCAGGATGATCTCGATCTGCTTCTGCGTCATCTCTTGCCCATCCACAACGAAGCGAACCCGAGCATTATTCTCTTTCCGGAAGGTCCACCCTTCACGGCGTCGGGTCGCGCAGCAGCATCCGGAGGAAGTACGGGATGGCATCCGGCCATTCCCACCGCAGCGCCGGTTCGACCGTCTCGAGGATGTGCCGGTAGCTCATCACCTGCTGGACCACCGCGATCCGTCGCGCCTCCTCGGCCATCACCAGCAGGGCCGCCATTGGAGCGTACCGCGTCCACGGCTCGAGGTACGCCGTGCGCAGGCGAGGGACGGCGGCGCGGGTTTCGGGGAGCGGGTAGTTGTAGGCGAAGAACGGCAGCAGGCTGAAAAACGGGTGCGCGACGCAGGCGTCCGACCAGTCGTAGATCCGGATGGTGTCGGTGGTGTCCACGATGTTCCCCGGGTGAAAGTCGCCGTGCTCCAGGGTTTCGGGGATGGGTCCGGCGGCCAGCCGGTCCACCGCAGCGTGCAGCATCGGGGCGAGCGCGCGCACGGCGTCGATCTCCTCGTCTGTGAGGCGGTTCGGGTGATCCGGCGCCATCGACGCCGTGTCCGCCAGCGCGGCATCGATTTCACCGTGCATTCCGGCCAGCCGCCGGTCCTGGCAGCCGGCGGCGAGCAGCGCGTCGGTGTGCCCAATGGCCTCGATCTGCACCCCGGCGTAGGTGCGCAGCGCCGCCTCCCACCGCGTGACGTCCGCGGTGCGATCCAGTCGCATCCCGGCCAGATCGTGCATCAGCAGCCAGGACCGCGAGGCATCCACATCAAGCACCGGCGTCAGCAGCCGCGGCCAGTTCGCGGCCAGCATGGCCGTGATGGCGGCTTCGCGGGGAAACGACGCGCCCGACGCTTTGAAGTACACATCGCCGGCGTCCGTCGGGGCTGTCAAAATGGTGGAGATCGTCCAGGCCCGGACCTGCTCGACGGCCCCGGTCTGGTTCACCCCGTGGGCCGCGACGGTGCGCTCCACCCAACCCGCGGCTTCAGCAAACCACCCCGGCCGGGCCCATGGGGCGCGCAGCGGGCTGATGGGCGCACCGGCTGCTTCCGCCAGCCATGTTTCCACCTGCGCCTGCTGAATCGCGTCACCCAGGGGCCGGCGTGCGAGGTCATCGCGCCGGGCCCACCGCGTTCCCGCCGGCGCCGATGCGGGTGGATGTGTGTCCAGAACGTAGATCCGCGTCCCCGTCTTCGTCTCTTCGTCGACGGTCGAGGAGACGCAGCGCAGTACGGTCGTTGTCAGTCCGTACCGCTCGCGCACCAGTGCATTCAGCCAGTCGACCCTGGCCCAGAACCACCCGGTGGTGTCCACGACGGACGGCAGTTCGGGTGCCCCGCCCCGTCCCTCGGTGACGAGGAGCGCGGGTTCGGACGGATGGGGGATGATCAGCCGGCTGATGATCGAGGCCGCGGTGGCCATGGCTGTCTCAGTCTGCCACCGACACCGCGCGCCGGGCAATGCGGTGTCCCCATTGACGGCCCCCCGCTGGAGACGTTACGATTGTCCTAGTGCGTCCTACTGACGCTAGGACAATCCGCCGGCTTCCCGTCCGGGTGACGCGGCAGGGGCCCATGCCCATTGCCGAGCAGATCGCCGTCCAGCTGCGTGGGCTGATCCGGACCGGCCGGCTCCGCTCCGGCGACCGCCTGCCCCCGGTCCGGGTGTTGGCCGGATTCCTGCGCGTGAACCGGAACACGGTGGCCAAGGTGTACGTGGCGTTGGAACAGGCCGGTGTCCTGTCGACCACGCCGGGCCGGGGAACGTTCGTCACGGCATCTGCCGTCTCCGGCAGCGCCGGCGTCTTGCTGCCGCTGGTGGACCGGCTGCTGCAGCAGGCCCGGGATGAAGGGATTCCCGCGGGCGACGTCGCGGCGCTGGTCAGCCGGCGCGCCGGCGGCGCGCGCCGCCACCCGCGCGTGGGGTTCGTCGAGTGCAACTCCTCCGATCTGGCCTACTTCTCGCGCCAGGTCGCCGACCGGCTGCGGATCGTGCTCACGCCGGTGCTCCTCGGCGATCTCCAGGCGACCCTCGACGACCTCGACATCATCGCCACGACGATGTTCCATGTCGAAGACGTCCGCAAGATGGCTCCGCACCACGAGGTGGTCGGGCTGATGGCCCTGCCTGAGTTTGCCACGCTCGACGCGGTGGCCGGCATCGCCCCCGACGCCCGCGTCGCGCTGGTCTGCGCGACGGAAGAGGGTGTCCGCAGCAAGGCCCAGTCGATCCGCGCGGTGGGGCTGAAGTGTCCCCGGCTGGCGACGGCGACCCTGCGGCAGCCTGACCGGATGGAAACCGTCCTGAAATCCAGCGACGTCGTGGTGGCCTCGCCGAAAGTGCTGGAACGTATCGGCGAGCATATCCCGTCAGGCGCGCGGGTGATCGCGTTCGCCAGCGTGCTGGGAGACGAAGCGCTGCAGCTGCTCGACGAGCGCATTCGCTCGTGGCGGAACGCCCCGAGCATCGTCGAGGGGACGGCGCCATGAACGAGCCGCGCATCCCGACGCTCTCGATGGACCTCCTCGACGCCTCGGGCACCCGCGTCTGGTATGGACGGTCCGGGGCGGGGCATCCGGTCGTCCTGCTCCACGGCTGGGGCGCGGCCAGTGCGACGATGGCGCTCGTGCACGGCGACCTCGCGCGGCGGTACGACGTGACGGCCATCGATCTGCCCGGTCACGGCCGCAGCGGGTTCCCCCCGGCCGCGTGGGGCACGGCGGACTACACCGCCTGCGTGCTCGATGTCATGAATGCATTGGGCATCGGACGCCCGCACATCGTCGGCCACTCGTTCGGCGGCCGCATCGCGCTGGATCTCGCCGCCCGCCATCCGGACCGGATCCACAAACTCGTGCTGGTGAGCAGCGCCGGCCTGCGTCCGCCGCGGTCGGTCGGCTACTACCTGCGTACCGGCGCCGCCCGTGTGGCCCGCGCCGTCGCGCGGGTCGGCGGGGCGCGCGGCCGGGCCGTGCGTGACCGCGTCTACAGCAAAGTGGCCTCGCCCGATTACGCGCAGGCCGGGCCGATGCGGGCGACGTTTGTGAAAGTCGTGAACGAAGATCTCACCGCCCTATTGCCGTCCATTCAGTCGCCCACCCAACTGATCTGGGGCAGTCACGACACCGAGACGCCGCTGGCGATGGCGCGGCGGATGGCCCGGCTGATCCCGCACGCGTCGTTGGCGGTGATCAGCGGGGCCGGCCACTACCCGTTCCTCGACGAGTTCGGAAAGTTTCGCCTGCTCGTCGGACGGTTCTTGCGCGATGATACCGAAGGAGACGTCCCATGATCGAGTTGGCCGCGCTGGCGGTAGCCTACGCCTGGGCCGCCATCATCGTCGTGCGCACGCTCCATGTCCTGCAGTTGGAGAGTTACGTCAACCGCCGCCTGCTGCGATGGATGATTGGCGATCCCTGGCGGACCGTGCGCTTCATCGTGCGGCCGGGAGGGTCTGCGAAGAAACCGCTGGTGCTCACCGGTCGAGCCATTCGCATCTTTGCTGTGGCCCTGGGACTGCTCGCTGTCTGTTTTGCTGCGGCCGTGTACGGCGCGGTGGTATTGTACGGCGATCCAGCGGCGGCGCTCATCGCCGCCGCGGTCCTCGTGCCGGTCTCGGTGATGGCCGTGCCGGTGGCCAACTGGGTGCTGACGCCCCTCCAGCGGGTGATCAACGGCCGGTTCCTCCGCGCCGCCGCCGCGCGCCTGAACGAGATCAAACCCATCGTGATTGGGATCACCGGCAGTTACGGGAAAACGTCGACGAAACACTTCCTGCAAGCGATGCTCTCCTCGAAGTACCGGACCCTTATGACCCCCGGTAGTTACAACACCACGATGGGCGTTTGTCGCGTCATCAACGAGAAGCTGACCCCAGCGCACGAAGTCTTCATCGCAGAGATGGGCGCCTACGGGCGGGCAGAGATCAAAGAGATCGCCGGTTTCGTCAGACCCAAGGTGGGGATTCTGACCGCGATTGGCCCGCAGCACCTGGAGTGGTTCCGCACGGTCGACAACGTGGTGGCGACCAAGTACGAACTAATCGAAGCCCTGCCGGCCGGCGGCGTTGCCCTCTTCAACGCGGACGACCCGCACTGCCGCGAGCTGGCCAACCGGACGCAGGCCGCGAAAGTTCTACGGTTTGGCATTTCGACACCTCCGGATATGCTCGACCTTCGGGCCGAAGAGATCACGCATGGCCGCGATGGATTGTCATTTATGCTCGTGCGCCGCTCCGGGGAGCGGGCCGCAGTGTCGACGAAGTTGCTGGGGCGTCACAACGTGATGAACATCCTGGCGGCGGCCACGGCTGCGCTGGAGTTGGGGGTGACCCTGGATGCGGTTGCGGCCTCGATCGGGCGGCTGGAAGCTCCGGCGCACCGGCTGCAGCTGGTCGATGCAGCTGGCGGCGTCACCGTGATCGACGATGCCTACAACGCGAACCCCGAAGGCGCGGCGCAGGCGTTGGAGGTGCTCAGTCAGTTCAGCGGCGGCCGGCGAATCCTCGTCACGCCGGGGATGGTGGAACTCGGTCCGCTGCAAGACGAAGCGAACCGGAATTTCGGCCGCCAGGCCGCGGCAGTCTGCGATTACGCCATCCTGGTCGGCCCGCGGCAGACGCGACCGATCCGCGCGGGGCTGAGCGACGTCGGCTTCGCCGCTGACCGCGTGATCGGCGTGCCCACGCTGCAGGGGGCTACCGCCGCGCTGCAGCGCATCCTGCAGCCGGGCGACATCGTGCTCTTCGAGAACGATCTGCCGGATCAGTATGCCGAGGCCTGAGCGCGTCGCGGTCATCTTCGGCGG
>DATDQT010000123.1:0-2398 GCA_035292085.1 bacterium | reverse complement strand
AACGGTCGCGGACATGGCGGACCTGATCATCGGCGCGGGGCGCATCGTGACGCCGGCGGACGTCCTGGCCCCGGGTCACGTCGCGATCGCCGGGGACCGCCTGGAGGGGGTTGGCGCCGGCATTCCGGCGGACGCCGACCGAGTGTATCCGGAGGGCACGCTCGTCCCCGGGTTCGTCGACCTGCAGGTGAACGGGGCCGCCGGCGTCGACCTGCTGGACTGCGACGAAGGCGGCGTCGAGCGCGTCTCCAGGTACCTGGCCGCGACCGGGACGACAGCATTCCTGGCGACCCTGATCAGCGCGCCTCTCCAGCAGGTGAGGCGGGCGGTTGAGACGTTGCGCCGGGCGCGCCCACAGGGAGCGGAGATCCTGGGTGTGCACATCGAGGGGCCGGCGATCAATCCGTCGCGGGCCGGCGCGCACGACAGGCAATCTCTGCGGGCTCCGGATGACCCCGAGGTACAGCAGATGCTGGCGGACGCCTTCCCTAACCTGCGCCTGGTGACGCTGGCGCCTGAGCTCCCCGGAGCCGGAGATCTGATCACATGGCTGACCGGCCGGGGAGTAGTGGTCTCCCTTGGGCACACGGACGCGACCTATCAGCAGGCGGGGGAGGCCTTCCGCCGGGGAGCGCGGATGGTCACCCACCTCTTCAACGCGATGCGTGGACTGCACCACCGGGAACCGGGGGTCATCGGCGCGGCCTTCGACCACCTCGACTGCATCTGCGGGTTAATTGCCGACGGCATCCATGTGCACCCGACGGTCGTGCGGCTCGCCTTCAACGCCCTCGGGCCGGAGCGCGTTGCTCTCGTGACCGACGCCATCGCCGCCGCCGGGATGCCGCCCGGTGAGTACCGACTGGGGGGCCGTACCGTGCGGGTGACGAAAGGGGATGCTCCCCGTCTCCCCGACGGAGGCCTGGCGGGGAGCATTTTGGGGCTCGATGATGCCGTGCACAACCTTGTCACCTGGGGGATCCCATTGCGCGGTGCGATCCAGAGCGCCACCGGGGCGCCGGCGAGGTTGCTCGGGTTGCGCGATCGCGGGTCGATTGCAGAAGGGATGCGGGCCGACCTCTGTGTGCTGGCTGAGGATGGACGCGCCGCGCTTACGATTGTTGCTGGGCGGATCGTCTATCGGAGGGAAAGAGGGGACCCGGCCCCGCCGTCGGCCTAGGCCAGTACGACCTCAAGCCCCGCCCGTTGGAAGAGTTCCACGTGTTCGACTCTCGCCTCCCGGTCAGTCACCAGCACGTCCACGGCATCAATCGGGCAGATCTGCACGAGCGTCGCCTTCCCCAGCTTGCTGTGATCTGCCACGACGACGGCGCGCTGGGCCGCATACACCATCGCCCGATTGATCTCGGCCTCCTCTTCGTTGAACGTCGTGAGTCCCCGCTCCACGGAGATCCCGTTCACCCCGATGAAGGCCACGTCCACATTCAGACCCTGGAGCGCCTGGGCGGCCGCCGATCCCACGAGTTCGTAGGATGTTCCGCGGAGCCTCCCGCCAGTCAGGTGCACGCGGATGCGCGGCTCGCGCGCAAGTTCCATGGCGATGTTCACCGCGTTCGTGACGATGACCACTTCGCGCCCCCGCAAGGCCCGGGCTACCGCGGCGGTGGTCGTTCCGCCCGTGAGGGCGATCGTCTGCGCATCTTGCACAAGGGCGACCGCCGCGAGCGCGATCCTGCGCTTCTGCACGATGTAGGCGCGTTCGCGCTCCCGGAACGAAGCTTCGTATAGGGAGGACTCCGGGGTTGCCGCTCCGCCGTGGCGGCGGATGGCCAGGCCTTGCCGTTCGAGAAGCCGCAGGTCGCGCCGCGCCGTGGCCGGCGAGACGCCGAACCTGACCACGACATCGTCGATCCTGACCTCGCCGCTCTCGCGGAGCGCTTCGAGGATCTGCTCTCTTCGCACCCGCGGTTTGGCCTCAGCCAACGCGCTCCCTCTCCGATTGCGCTGTTCCGCGGCCCATTGTGGCAGATTTGGATTGGTCGGTCAAACTGAGGGTCGGATTCTTATCATTCGATCACCGCAGTTTGACAATTCGGTCATTCCCACTCTATATTCAGTTGGGGGAGTCAGGGATTCCGTGGCGGACTTGCCGGGCCAACTCACGGAGCAGGAAATTTGGGCCCAGCCGCGTTTGTGGGCTGACGTTCTTGCCAGTTTCCGCCGCCACCTCCCGCAACTCACCGAGCTGTGGCGCTCCGCGGCACCGGACCAGGTCCTGCTGACCGGCTGCGGTTCGTCGTACTACCTGGCCCTTTCAGCCGCTCACCTGCTCCAGGCCGCATTGCGCGTGCCCTGTCGAGCGTTTCCCTCGTCGGAGGTCTTATTTGCGGGTGAGGGGATGCGCGTCTGGACCCGACCGCCTCTTCTGATCGCCATC
>DATDQT010000122.1:0-28276 GCA_035292085.1 bacterium | reverse complement strand
GCGCACGTTCGCGGTGATGATCGCGGTCGCGGCCAGCACCTCGTTCATCACGCCGCTGGAGCCGGCGTCGCTGCTCGTGTACGGCCCGGGCCGCTACCGCTTCGCCGACTTCCTGCGCGTGGGGCTGCCCCTGACCGTGGTCATCTACGCGCTGGCCATCTTCCTCGTACCCAGGATCTGGCCGTTGTGACCGCGCCCGCGGTGGCGGCCGTCAGGCGCCCCCACCGCGTTCATCGCCGCGGGGGCGCACCCACTGGGGGATCAGCGACAGAAACCGGCTGACCTCTTCGACGCCCGGCACGAGGTATTCGGCCGCCGTCTGGTAGGAGCTGTGCCCGACCCGTACCGTCACCGCGGGCCCGCGCAGGACGAGAAAGGCGTCCTCATCGGTGCGGTCGTCGCCGATGTAGATCGGGCACACGCGCGACGGCCACTCCTCCCCCGCGATCCTGCGCAGCTCCGCCAGCGCCGCCGTCCCCTTGCCCCAGGACACCGCCGGCCGGACTTCCAGGTACTCCTTGCCCGCGTGCACCACCAGGTTGCCGGAGGCCAGCGCGCTGGCCTCCTCCAGCACCGCCATGCGCACGTCCTCAATCCGGGGGCGGGGCACCGCGCGGTAGTGCACCGCGGCGGTGAGCTGTTTGTCCTCGATGATCACCCCCGGGACGTCGCGCAGCCGCTCGCGCACCCGGCGGGTGAAGACCGCCACCTGCGAGCGGGCGGCTTCGGCTTCCGGATGCACCCACGCGAACCCGGGACCCGCCACCTCCAGGCCGTGATTCCCGATGTAGGTCACGCCGTCGATGCCGACGCGCCGGCGGACATCATCCAACCGCCGCCCGCTGACGATGGCCACCGGGACACCGCCGCGGAGAATGCGTTGCAGCGCCGCCGACGTGGACGCGGGCATCGCCGCACGGGCCGGCTCACCCACGATGGGCGCGAGCGTCCCGTCAAAGTCCAGCAGGAGCACGGGCGGGCGCACCCGCACCCGGTCGCGGATGTCCTCCAGGTGGTCGGCAAGCCAGCGGGTCCTCCCTCGGGACCCCAGCACCCGTCCGGCCGCGGCGGTGCAGTCGGCCACCCATTCATAGATGTCGTGGTCGGCGACGTACACACGCATGTGGTCCATCCGCTCACGCCGCCGGGCCGGCGGCATCGCCAGGGCGCGGCGGATCGCATCGGCTACCCCTTCGCGGTCGAACGGGTTGATCGACAGCGCCCACGGCAATTCCCGGCGCGCGCCGGTGAGCTCGCTCAGCAGCAGGACGCCGGAGCGGTCGACCTGCGCGGCGATGTATTCTTTCGCGACCAGGTTCATGCCGTCTTGCAGCGAGCTCACGATGCACACCCCGGCCAGCCGGTACAGCGCGGCCATCCCGGCCGGGGGCAGCGGCCGCGGGAGGTAGACGACGGGCTGCCAGTCGGCGGTCCCATACTTGCCGTTGATGGACGCGATCTGCCCCTCGACCTCGTCCTGGAGCTCGCGATACGCGCGGATCTGCGTGCGGCTCGGCGCAGACTTCTGCACGAACACCACCCGCCCGCGAAACTGCCGGTGCCGGCGTAGGAAGACGTCGAACGCGCGCAGGCGCTCGGGGATGCCTTTGGTGTAGTCCAGGCGGTCGACGCCCAGGATCATCGCGCGCGAGTCCAGGCCGTACCGCCGGGTGAACCGTTCCATCCATTCTTCACACTCCGCCGACCGCGCCGCCGCATCGATGGCCGCGTAGTCCACGCTGATCGGGAATGCCCCGACGTGGATGATCCGCCCCTGGTATTCGATCGTGCCCTCCTCCCGGTCGACGCGGGCGCCGAGTTCGCGCCCCACACAGTCCATGAAATTGTCGGCGAACCGCGGGCGCTGAAATCCAATCAGGTCGTTCCCCAGCAGGCCGTCGAGCAGCTCGCCCCGCTGCGGACAGATCTGGAAGGCATCCCATCCCGGCCACGGGATGTGCCAGAAGTGCGTGACGAACAGTTCCGGGATGGCCTGGCGCAGATACCGCGGGCAGAGCGCGAGATGGTAGTCCTGCAGCCACACGATCGGTTCGCCGCTCCTGCCGGCTTCGTCCAGCGTCGCGTCCGCGAAGAGCCGGTTGACGTCCTGATACCCCTTCCAGTGGCCGCGCCGGAACCGCGCTTTGTCCATGGCGAGATGGCACAGTGGCCACAGCGCCTGGTTGGCATACCCGTAGTAATAGGAACGGACCTGCGATGGCGTCATCTGGACACGGCGGAGCGTGTACGCCGGCGCCTCGGGTGGAACCCGGATGCGTCCGGACCCATCGGCGACCGCGGCGTCGGCGTCGCCTGCGCCCCAGGCGATCCAGGTCCCCGAGACGGCCTGCATGACCGGGTCGAGCGCCGCCACCAGTCCGCCGGCCGGCCGATCGACGACCACGCGGCCGTCCTCATGCCGGTGAAGGTACGGCTCGCGGTTGCTCACCAGGATGAGTGTACGGCCGGCAAGCGTGCCCGTGATCCGCTCGAGCCGCTCGGCGAAATCAGGCATGGTCGACTGTCCGGGCGCGCTCCATCTCGGCAATCACCTCCGCGCCCACCAGCAGAATCATCGCCGCCATGTAGACCCAGATCAAGAGCACGACGACCCCCGTCAGCGGACCGTAGACGAGCGAGTACCCTGTGAGCGTGCGCAGGTACCAGAAAAAGACGCCCTTGGTCAATTCAAACAACACGACGGCGACCGCCGTGCCTGCGAGCAAACTGCGCCAACGGACTCGTTCGTTGGGCAGGAACCGATAGACGATCAGGAAGGCCGCCGCGGACAGGAGCCAGGGCCCGACCGTGGCGGCCAGTTCGGCCAGACCGCTCCGGCGCAGGAGGGCGCCCACGGCCTCCAACGGGCGCACGACGGCGAGCAGCGTGAGAACCGTCGACGTCATCACCGACAGGCTCACGAAGATCCCGCCCACGAGGATCAGCGCGAACTCGGCGAGTTTCCAGCGCACGAACGATCGTGGACGGCTGACCTGGAGGACCCGGTTGAGCGCATGGCGCACGGAACTCGCCGCGGTCGTCGCTCCCAACAGCAGGACCAACGACGCGATCACGGTCGCCGCGCCGCGGGTATGCCCCACGGCCTCCAGCGTGCCCCGCACGACATCGATCGCGCTGGCGGGCAGGTACGGCGCCAGCGCGCCGATCACCGCCTCCTGCGCCGCTGTCGGCACGACGAACACGCTGAGCAGCGCGATGACGAGGATGAGCGTCGGAAAGATCGACAGCAGCGCCGCGTAGGCGATCGACGACGCCAGCGTGCCGACGCCATCGGCGGCCATGTGCCGGCCGATCGACCGGAGGTGACCGGCCAGCTGCTCCATCACGCCCGTGGCTCCACGATTCGTTGCATGGCAGGAGAGACTCTCGTGCCTTCAGGATATACCACCATGAACTCGTTTCGATTGCCCGGCGGCTGCCCCGTCACGTGGGCCGTACTCGCCAGCAACGTCGTCACGTTCCTCACGGCCTTTCTCGGATCGCCGATGGGGGCGCCGCTGGTGTTTCGCTCGTTTACGATCTGGTCGGCGCCGTGGACGGTGCTGACGTATCCGCTGGTGTTCGACGGCCACATTCTGTGGCTACTGCTCGGCGGGTACGTGTTCTGGCTGTTCGGCGGCAGTCTGGAACGGGCGTGGGGGCGGCGTGATTACCTCGTGTTCCTCGCCCTCGTCAGCGCGGCCCCGGCGGCGGCCGTGTGGATCGGCGGGGCGCTGACCGGACGCGGTGTGGTCCTCAGCGGCCTGTGGCTGCCGCTGGCGGCGGCGACGGTGGCCTGGGCGACCATCAACCCAAACGAGCGGCTGTTGATGTACTTCGTGATCCCGATCCAAGCCCGCTGGCTGGCCGTGCTGGTCGCCGTGCTAGTGGCCTTCTCCTATCCGTTCCCGATGGGCGTGTTCGCGCTGGCCGGCTGTGGGGTCGCGTGGTGGTACGTGCGGCAGGGGCGCTATGGTGGGCTGCGCGGCCGGAGCCCCGCCGAGTGGGCGCCGGCGCGTCCACGCCGCGGGCGACCCAGCCCCGTGCTCAACCCGCTGGCATGGTGGCGCCGCTGGCGGCTCCGCCGTCAGTTCCGGCGGTTGATCGACCGCTCGGACCTGCGTGACCTCGAACAGGGGAAGGGACCGCACTAAATTCCGGAAACCGGTCGCGGGAGAGGGTGTCCATGACCGAAGCGATCTTGCTCGCTCTCATAGCCCTCGTCGGCGTGCCTGCGATTCAGGTCGGCTACGCCGTCTTCATCGAGGGGCTGCTGAGCCGGATCCCGCGGCACCGGCAGCCGCAGGTCCGGCCGTGGCTGTGGCTGGCCCCGGCCCTGGTCTTCCTGGCGGTGTTCCTGTTCTATCCGGCGATCAGCACGCTGGTGCTCAGTCTGTTCGACGCGGACTCGCGCGCGTTCGTCGGCCTGCGCAACTACGCATTCGCCCTGACCAACCCCTCGATGCTGGTCGCGTTCCGCAACAACCTGCTGTGGCTGGTCGTCTTCACCGCGGGGGCGGTGGGCGCGGGGCTGCTGATGGCGGTGCTGACCGACCGCGTGCGCTATGAGCGGGCGGCCAAGACCGTGATGTTCGTGCCGATGGCGATCTCGTTCGTGGCCGCCAGCGTGATCTGGAAGTTCGTCTTCGAGTTCCGCCCCGCCGGCGCCGCGCAGATCGGGTCGCTGAACGCGGTGCTGACCGCGCTGTTCCCGGGATTCTCCCCGGTCGCGTGGCTGGTGAACCTGGCCGCCAACAACGTCGCGCTGATCACGGTGGCGGTGTGGGTCTGGGCCGGATTCTGCCTGGTGATCCTCTCGGCCGCGCTGAAGGGCATCCCCGCCGAACTGCTGGAAGCGGCCCGGGTCGACGGCGCCAACGAGTGGCAGGTGTTCCGCGCGGTCACCCTGCCGCTGCTGGCCCCCACGATCACCGTGGTGGCGACGACGATGGTGATCTTCGCACTGAAGGCGTTCGACATCGTCTACGTCATGACCAGCGGCAACTTCAATACCGAGGTCATCGCCAACCGCATGTACAAGGAGATGTTCACGTTTCACAACTTCGGCCGGGCCAGCGCGATCGCCGTCATCCTCTTTCTGGCAACCGTACCGGTGATGGTGGCCAACATCCGCCACTTCCAGGAGCGGGAGGCGGGGCGATGATGACCGGGAACCGAACGCGTCTCAGCGGGCTCCCGATTCACATCGCGGTGATCGGCGTCAGCGCGTTGTGGCTGCTGCCGACGCTGGGGCTGTTCGTGAGCTCGTTCCGGCCCAGCCAGCTCGTCAGCACGAGCGGCTGGTGGACGGCGCTGTGGCCGCCGTTTGCGTTCACGATGGAGAACTACGGCCGGGTGTTGGAATCGTACAACATGGGGCGGAGTTTCTTCAACAGCCTCATCATCACCATCCCGGCCACGGTCATCCCCATCATGGTCGCAGCCTACGCGGCCTACGCGTTTGCGTGGATGCGCTTCTGGGGCCGCGAGGTCTTGTTCATGGTGGTCGTCGGGGCGCTGGTGATCCCGCTGCAGATGACGCTGATCCCGGTCCTGCGCCTGTTCGCGTCGGTGGGCCTGGTAGGGACGTTCCCGGCGGTGTGGCTGGCGCACACGGGCTATGGGCTGCCGCTGGCGATCTACCTGCTGCGCAACTTCATCGGGGCGCTGCCCAAAGACCTGCTCGAGTCGGCGTACATCGACGGCGCCGACGCGCTCACCGTGTTCTTCCGCCTCATCCTGCCGCTGTCGGTGCCGGCCATCGCGTCGCTGGTGATCTTCCAGTTCCTGTGGGTGTGGAACGACCTGCTCGTCGCGCTGATTTACGTGGGCGGGACGCCGTCGGTGGCGCCCCTGACGGTCACGGTGAGCAACCTGGTGAATTCGCTGGGCGCCAACTGGCAACTGCTCACCGCCGCCGCGTTCATCTCGATGGCCCTGCCCCTGTGTGTGTTCCTCGCGCTGCAGCGGTTCTTCATCCGGGGCATCCTGGCGGGAGCGATCAAGGGCTAAGGTGTGCCGGAGGCCTGGTCCCGAAGGTGCCGGGCCGCCGCGTCCAGGTTCTCCAGGACGGGAATGGACCGCCGGGACCCGGCGGTGTCCAGGACCCGGCGGACGAGCATCGATGGGCTGATCAGTAGGAACTGCACGCCCTGCGTCCGGCAGATCTCGGACACCGACTCCAGCAGCCGCACCCCGCGCAGGTCGAAGAACGTCAGCCCGCTGAGGTCCAGCACGAGGTGGCGTCCATTCGTCTCGAGCTCCGACAGTCGCCCCTGCAGTTGGTGGACGTTGGAGAGGTCGATGTCTCCGCGAAGCGTGATGATGTCGGATCGAATGGCTGGCTCGGTGCGACGGCTGAGCGACCATGCCCCCATGTGCCATCTCCCTGGCGACTGGAGGTTGCCGCACAGTCGTCGACCCGCCTATCTGGTTCCCAGCATCCCACCAAATGGCTGGACCCGCAATAGTCGACGCGCCAGGTCAAGAATAAGCCAGCGGTGCGCTTCCCAAGTTAGTCGGTGTAGCTCCGAAGAACTGCCGAGCTATCTTGGATCCGCTTCCGCTGGCTCTATTGTCCTACCCTACTCCCGCGCCGGCTAAACGTCCCTACTTCTTGTAGGATTCGTTGGCCGTCTGCTCCAGCGTGGCCAGGATCTCGTCGAGCCGGCTGGGGTTCTGGACGTAATCCAGGGTCCCCTTCCAGAACGCGTTGTTCACCGCTTCGGGCATGAGGTCGGAGGCGTCAAACCGCGCGACCTCCGCGCCGGTCAGGATCTCCGCCGCCCGCCGGCTGAGCGGATCCGGATACTCGTCCAGCGACACCTTCCGGTTCGGCGACAGCGCCCCGCCCCGCTTCACCCAGATCGCCTGCGCTTCGGGCGTCGTCAGGTATTTGATCAGGGCGCGGGCCTGCGGTGTGTCCTTGAACATCCCGAACAGGTCCCCGGCCGCCTCCACCGCTTTGGGCTGGCTGGCGTCGATCGGCGGGAACGCGAAGAAGTCGAAGTCGTCGACGGGCTTCCGGTTGGGGAACTGCTTCTGAATGAAATCCTGGATGAACGTCGCCTGGTGGTGGAGGTAGCAGCCCGGCGGGTCGGTGAACAGCGGGAAGGGGGACTCGCCGAAGTTGGTAGACAGTTCGGACTGGATGCCGCCGTAGACGTACTTGGGATTGGCGGCAATCTGGCCGAACAGCTCCCAGGCCCGCTTGACCTGCGGGTCGGTCCAGGCGATCTCGTGGCGGTACCACTGATCGTAAACCTGCGGCCCGGCGCTGCGGAGCATGATGTCCTCGATCCAGTCGGTCGCCGGCCAGCCGCTGGCGGCACCGCTCTCCAGCCCGATGCACCAGGGCGCCTTGCCGTCGGCGGCAATGCGCTCGGTCAGCTGGATGAGCGCGTCCCAGGTCTGGGGCACCTCATACCCCGCCGCCGAGAATGCCTTGGGGTTATACCAGACCAGCCCCTTCAGCGACGCCTTGATGAACACCCCGTAGACTTTCCCGTCCACGGTGGCGAGATCGATCCAGCTCTGCGCGTACTGCTCGCGCATCGCGGTCAGGTCCAGCACGTCATCAAGAGCGATGAGATTCCCGGCCCGCGCGAACTCCGCCATCTGTCCGGGGCCGGGCAGTCCCGCCACATCGGGCGGGTTCCCACCTTGGAGGCGCGTCGTGAGGACGGCATTCAGATCGCGCGTCCCCTCGAACTGCACTTTGACGCCGGTGGCGTCCTCGAACGGCTTGACCATGGCCAGGAAACTCTCGAGTTCGTTGCCGCCCCACACACCCAGCACGGTCACGGTCCCACCGAGCTGCTGCAGTTGCGGCGGCTGGGCGGGCTGCCGGCGCGTGTACAGGTATGCCCCGCCGGCGACGACGATCACCAGCACGACGATGAGCACCCACGTGACGGTCGTGATCCCCGCCTCCCACCGCCGCTGCCTGAGGAGTCGTGCCATCACTCACCTCCTGAGAAGAGAATGTGATCCTCCAGAAGCCAATCGGGGAAATCCTACGTGTACTATTCTTTCCTGCCCCGGACCCGCCTGCCGCACCGCCGCGGCATCCGCCCGCGCCTGCGAGGAGCCGGACCGTGTCCCGTAGTACCTATCCAGCCGGATGAGGATCGGGCCGCCGCACGTGGTGAACATCGAGGATCTGCGGGCCCTCGCACGCCGGCGGCTGCCGAGAGTGGTGTTCGATTACCTCGACGGGGGCGCCGAGGGCGAAGCCACGCTGCGCGCGAACCGGCTCGCCTTCGACGAAGTGACGTTTCGGGCCCGCCACGCCGTCACGGTGCCCGCGCCGGGCCTGCGCGTGACCGTGCTGGGCAACGAGCTCTCCCTGCCGGTCCTGCTGGCGCCGGTCGGCTACAGCCGGCTCATGCACCCCGGAGGCGAGGTGACCGCCGCGCGCGTGGCCGGCGCCACGGGAACGCTCTACATCCAGTCCACCCTCTCAGGCCACCGCCTGGAAGACGTGGCCGCGGCGTCGCCCGGGCGGGTCTGGTACCAGCTGTACCTGATCGGAGGCCGCGAGGTCGCGGAACAGACGATCGAACGGGCCAAGGCCGCAGGCTTCACCGCGCTGGTCATCACCATCGACACCCCGGTGGCCGGCCTCCGCGAGCGCGACCTCCGCGCCGGCCAGCGTGAACTGCTCAGCGGGACCGTCGTCGAGCGTCTCCGCTACCTGCCCCAGGTGCTGGTCCACCCCGGCTGGCTTGTCGCCTTTCTCCTCGACGGCGGGACACCGCCGCTGGCCAACGTCGTGATCCCGGGCCGGGGTCCGATGCCGCTCTTAGACGTGGCGGCCGCCCTCGCGCGCCACGCCGTCGCGTGGGAGGATCTGCGCTGGATCCGTCCGCTCTGGCCGGGGCCGATCGTGATCAAAGGCGTGCTGACGAACGATGACGCGCGGCGCGCGGTCGACGAAGGGGCGGCGGCGGTGGTGGTCTCGAATCACGGTGGCCGGCAGCTCGACTACCTGCCCGCCACCTTACGGGCCCTGCCCGAAGTCGTGGCCGCGGTGGGGGCCCGCGTGCCGGTGCTGATGGACGGCGGGGTCCGGCGCGGCACCGACGTGGTCAAAGCGCTCTGCCTCGGCGCACAGGCCGTCCTGGTCGGGCGCGCCTACGCGTACGGGCTGGCCGCGGCGGGGGAACCTGGCGTGGCCCGCTCGCTGGAGATCCTGCGGACCGACCTCGACCGCACGCTCAGGCTGTTGGGGTGTCCGTCCGTCGCCGCCCTCGACCGCTCGTACGTGGACGTTCCCGCCGCCTGGCACTAGCCCGCCAGCAGACGCTCGGCGGCGCCGGCGGCGGCACCGCGCGGCAGATCCACGCCCATGTCGGCAAGGATGGCTTCGAGCGCGGCCAGCACCTGCAGGACCGTGCGGGACTGAGACGAGTACCCCATCAGTCCGATCCGCCAGATACGCCCGCGCAGCGGCCCCAGGCCTCCCGCAATCTCGATGCTGTAGTCGCCCAGCAGCCGGCCGCGGACGGCCGCTTCATCAACGCCTTCGGGCACGACGACGGTGGTCACGGTCGGGGACCGCGCGGGCAGCGGGACGAGTAGGGACAGACCCATCGCCTCCAGGCCGGCCCACAGCGCCTGCGCGTTGCGCCGATGTCTGGCGATGCGCGCCGGCAGCCCTTCGTCGCCGATCAGGCGGAGCGCCTCATCCAGCGCATAGATCAGTGGCACCGGCACGGTGTGATGGTAGGTGTGCGGGGGAGCCCAATACTGCCACAGCAGGTCCAGATCGAAATAGAAGCTGCGCCCCGCCGCGTATTCCGGGCGGCGCCGGGCTCGGCCGGCGACGGTCAGCGGCGCGAGGCCGGGCGGCGCGCTGAGACACTTCTGCGTCCCGCTGTAGCACGCGTCGATGCCCCACCGGTCGACGGGCAGATCCACTCCGCCCAGCGACGCCACCGCGTCGACGAGGAACAGCGCGCCGTGATCGTGGGCGATCCGCGCCAGATCCTCCAGCGGCTGCAGCACGCCGGTCGACGTCTCGACGTGCACCGCCGCGACCACGCGCACGGAACTGCGGCGCAGCGCCCGTTCGAGCGCTGACGGATCAACGGCCTGCCCCCACGGGGCGTCGACGGACACGACGTCCGCGCCGGCGCGCGCGGCCACCTCGGCAATCCGCTGCGCGAAATACCCTGCCGAAGCCACCGCGATCCGCTCCCCCGGAGCCAGCAGATAGTCAACGCAGGCTTCCATGCCCGCGGTCCCGGTGCCTGAGGCCGCCAGCGTCAGTTCATGGCCGGTCTGGAACGTCTCCCGCAGGCGCGCGGAGATGTCCTCGAGGATGGGGAACAGCGAGGGATCCATGTGGCCCACCAGCGGCCTGGCCAACGCGGCCTGCACGGTAGGCGGGAGCAGACTGGGGCCGGGACCCAATAAGACGCGATCTGCCGTCGTCATCGAAGCGATCACGAGTCGCGGGTCACGATCGTGGCGCCGACGGTTGCCTCGGCGCCGGCAGCCGTCTCCCGCAGGTAGCGCGCCGCGTGCTCGGGGACGACGGGATTGATGTAGAAGCCCGAGCCCCACTCGAACCCGGCCACGCGCGTCAGCTGCGGGATGATCTCAATGTGCCAGTGGTAGGCGTACTTCGAGCCCTCCTTATACGGGAGCGTGTGGATGATGAAGTTGTAGGGTGGATTCTTCAGCGTCGCGTCGAGCCGGGACAGCGCCTCGTGCAGCGCTTCGGCCAGCGCGGGGATGTCCTCGGGCGAGAGCAGGCCGAAATCCGCCTCGTGCTGAGTGGGCAGGATCCATGTCTCGAACGGGGAGCGTGACGCGTACGGCTCGATCACCACGAACGCGCCGTTCTCGTAGACGACCCGTTCCTGCGCCGCACGCTCCTGCTCGACCATCGCGCAGTAGATGCATCGGCCCTCTTTGGCAAAGAACTTCTCGGCGGCATCGAGTTCCTCCGAGACGACCTTGGGCACGATCGGCAGGGCGATGAGCTGCGAGTGCGGGTGCGAGAGCGACGCGCCGGCGGCGCGGCCGTGGTTGCGGAAGAGCAGGACGTACTCGAAGCGAGTGTCGCCGCGCAGATCTTGATACCGCTGCAGGAACGCGCGGAGGACGTCGGCCACCTGGTCCACCGGCAGCAGTCCGAGGTGGGCGTGGTGGTCGGTGGTCTCGATGATGACCTCATGCGCCCCCACGCCGTCCATGCGGCTGTAGATGCCCACCGGCGTGCGTTCCGTGTCGCCCTCGATCCGGAGAGCAGGATACTTGTTGGAGACCACCCGCACGCGCCACCCCGGCGTGTTCGGCGCCGTGCCGGGGGACCGGATCGCGTAGATCTCCGGCGGGGTGCGGTCCTCGCGTCCCTCGCAGAACGGACACGTCTCCGAATCGCTGGGTACGATTTCTTCGTGCGGGAGGTCGGTGGGACGCGCAGCCCGCTCGGTCGCGATGATGACCCACCGCCGTGTGATCGGATCTTTGCGTAATTCAGGCACCTACCGCCACCTCCAACCGCCGGACACTTCGCGGCGGCAGTGTCATCCCCTCGTGTCGGGTGCCGTCTGGGTCGGGCGCATCGCCGCGAGTTCGTACAGCACCAGGTACCGCTGCGCGGACGCCGACCACGAGAAATCGGCCCGCATGCCGTTCTTTTGAATCCTACGCCAGGTGTCCGGAGCGCGAAACGTCTCCAGCGCGCGGCGGATGGCGTCCAGCAGCGCGTCCGGGGCGTAGTCCACGAACACAAACCCGTTCGCCGTGCCGCCGGCCAGCGCCGCCGGCGTGGCGTCCACGATCGAGTCGGCCAGGCCGCCGGTGCGGCGGACGATCGGCACCGTCCCGTAGCGCAGACTGTACAGCTGGTTCAGTCCCGACGGTTCGTACCGCGAGGGCATGAGGAACATGTCGGCGCCGGCTTCGATCAGGTGGGCGAGACGATTGTCAAAACCCAGCCGTACCCCGAAGGACTGCGGGAGCGCCGCGGCCAGATCGCCGAACCGCTGGTGGTAGGCCGGCTCGCCGGTCCCCAGCAATACCAGCTGCGCCCCCGCGGCCAGCACGTCCTCGATCACCGCCGCGACGAGGTCCAAGCCCTTCTGATCCACCAGGCGCGTCACCATGCCGAGGAGCGGCACCGTTCCGTCTGCCTGGACGCCGAACGCCTGCTGCAGCGCGCGTTTGCATTCAGCCTTACCGCGCAGGTCCCCTCGGGTATAGCGGGCCGGAATGAGCGGATCGACGGACGGATCCCACACGCCGTAGTCCACGCCGTTGAGGATGCCAAAGAGATCCGACCGCCGGTCCCGCAGCACGCCGTCGAGCCCCGCGCCGAACTCGGGGGTCTGGATCTCCTCGGCGTAGGTCTCGCTCACCGTCGACAGCAGCGTGGAAAAGACGATGCCCCCCTTGAGGACGTTGACCTGGCCCCAGAACTCCATGGCCGCCATCGTGAACAGCGACGGCGGGAGGCCGGTCAGCGAAAATTCCGCGGCGGGAAACAGCCCCTGGTACGCAAGATTGTGAACCGTCAGCAGCGTTGCCGCGGCCGGGGCCTGGCCGGCCGCGATGACGGCCGGAATCAGCGCACTCTGCCAGTCGTTGCAGTGGATCACGTCCGGACGCCATCGCTGGGCCGCGGTCCACTGCAGGACCGCGCGGCTGAAAAAGGCGAAGCGCGCCAGACTGTCGGCGTAGTCCCGGCCCCCGTCGCCGTACAACTCCGGGCGGTCGAAGTACTCCGGACGGTCGACGAACCAGACCTCGACGGTGTGCCCTGAACCCTCGCGCGGCGAGTGGCGCCTGGGCATCTGTCCCCGGTAGACAGTTCCGCTGAGGACGGCGCCCGCCACGTCGACGTCGACGCTGCCCAGCCGCTCCAATCCGTCCAGCGCGATCGTCCCGTAGCGCGGCAAGACCACGCGGACGTCGACCCCGGCCGCCGATAAGGCCTGCGGGAGCGCGCCGGAGACGTCCGCCAGCCCGCCGGTCTTGGCGAACGGGACGGCCTCGGAGGTGCAGAACAGCACACGCATTACTGACGGGCCTCGGGCCTTGGGGTTCGGCCCGTCACGTTGCGCGTCCCACCAGCATCACGTACAGGTCGTTCACGTTCGTGTTCGTCGGGCCGGTGACGATGAGATCGTCGAGCGCGGCGAAGAACGGATAGGCATCGTTGTCGGCCAGGGCGCGGCGCGCGCTCAATCCCAGCGCCCGGGCCCGGTCGAGGGTCGTCCCGTCGGCCACGGCGCCGGCCGCATCAGTCGGCCCGTCGGTCCCGTCGGTCCCAAACGCGGCGATGACCACACCCGGCCAGTCCTCCATCGCCACGGCCGCCGACAGCGCGAACTCCTGGCACCGGCCGCCCTTGCCCGATCCCCGCACGGTCACGGTGGTCTCGCCGCCGGCGATCACGCACGCGGGGGGCGACTGCGGGATGCCCGCACTGCGCGTGCTCCGGCCGATCCCCGCCAGCACGCGGGCGGCCTCGCGCGATTCCCCTTCCAGACAGGTGGTCAGCAGGAGGGTCGAGTACCCGAGGGCGGACGCTTTGCGGGCGGCGGCGGCCGCCGCCACTTCATTGCTGCCGATGATGACGACGTGCACGTGCGCGAACACCGGATCACCGGGCTTGGCGGTCTCAGCAATGCGCCCGGCGGCGCCGCCGCGCAGATGCTGCAGGACCGCCGGCGCCACGCGGTCGTCCAGCCCGTAGCGTTCCAGAACGTCCAGGGCATCGGCAAACGTCGTCGGATCCGGGGCCGTCGGCCCCGAGGCGATCGCGTCGACCGGGTCGCCGATCACGTCGGACAGCACGATCGCCGCCACCGGCGCGGGAGCGGCGGCGTTCGCCAGGCCGCCGCCTTTGACGCGGGACAGGTGCTTGCGGACCGTGTTGAGTTCGCGGATCGTGGCGCCGCTGCGCAGCAGCAGCGCCGTCACCTCGGCCTTTTCCTCCAGCGTCACCGGCGGCACCGGCGCCGGCAGCAGCGACGAGCCGCCGCCGGAGATCACGCACAGGATGAGATCATCGCCCGACGCGTCGGCCAGCAGTTCCAGCATCGCCTCGGCGCCGCGCACGCCGGCGGCATCGGGCAGCGGATGCCCGGCCTCGACCAGCTGGACGCGCGCCAGGGGGCGGGTGTGGCCGTACTTGACGTTCACGATGCCGGCCGTGATGCGGTCGCCCAGGATCGCTTCGAGCGCCGCGACCATCGGCGCGCCGGCCTTGCCGGCGCCGACGACGAAGACCCGCTTCACCGCCGACAGGTCGTAGGCCCGCCGGCCGATCCATAGGGTGGCATCGCGCAGCCGCACGAACCGGCGGACGGCGCGTTCGGGATCGACCGCCGCCAGCGCGGCCTCTAGGATCACGGCGGTATGGCGGCGCAAGGTTTCGTTGGGTTTCCCAGCGGCGAAATCGGCGACCTTCATTCTAAGAGACGGCGATGAACTCGCTCGTCCCGTTCGGGCGCACCGCGGATACCCGCACGTGGCTCATCCCGTCGCGGTCCAGCGCCCACTGCACGGTGTCCCGGGCCAGGGGCGTCAGGTTGTTGATTTCGCTGAGATGGACCAGCACGACGGCCTGCGGGCGCCCGGATGACCCCGCCGCGACCACGGCGCGCGCGGCGGCATCGTTGGAGAGATGGCCGCTGCCGCCGACGATCCGGTTCTTGAGGAACCACGGATACGGGCTGACGGCCAGCAGCCGCACGTCGTAGTTGGCTTCGACGACCAGCGCATCGGCATCCCGGGCACGGGCGATGAGGTCATCACCGACGGCGCCCAGATCGGTCGCGACGATCGCCTTCGTCCCGTTGCAGGCCAGGGCGAACCCGACGGGTTCCACGGCATCGTGCGACACGGCGAACGCGTCCACGGTCAGCGCACCGACCCGAAACGGAACTCCCGTCACAAAGCGCTCGACGCGCGGGCCGGCCAGCTGGGCGGCGGCAATCGTCCGTTCGTTGGCATACAGCGGGACATCGGCGAGCCGGGCGAGGGCGGCGGCGCCCTTGGCATGGTCCTCATGCTCGTGGGTGAGCAGGACGGCGGTCAGATCCGACGCGGACACGGCAAAGGCCAGCAGATCGCGCGTGAGGGTCTCGGCGGGCAGGCCCGCGTCGATCAAGACCCGCGTGGAGCCGGCGTCGACGAAGATCGCATTACCGCTGCTGCCGCTGCGGAGGATGCGTAGACGAAAGGACCGATGGTCCGCGGCGATCATTAGTCGTCGTTTTCCCGGAAAGGAACTGTTCTCCTGCGATCCGTTCGAGAACTCGCCGCGTGGGTGGCGGACCGCCTTCAGAGCACCGAGGGATCACTCATCAGCAGCAGCGGGCGATCGGTGGTCAGCTCGATCAGTCGGCGCATCTCGTCCAGCCACGCCGCCGGCGCGGCCGGCGCCGGCAGGAGCGCCACTTTCGGCGGCCGCATGGTGAGGACGCGGGATTCGATGCGCTCGGGAATCCCGGCGAGCGCTTTCGCGCGCCGCACCGCGGAGGTCAGATCGCCGAGTTCATCCACCAGGCCGCGCTCGAGAGCCTGGCGGCCCGTCCACACCCGGCCGCGGGCCACCGTCTCCACGTCGTCGATGGACAGGGCGCGGCCGGCGGCCACGCGCGACTTGAACCGCACGTACACGTCCTCCATCCACCCGCGCAGGCGGGCCCACTCGACCTCGGTGTACGGCCGGAAGGCCGACGGCATCGTCGCAGTTTCCCCCACGGCCAACACGTCGCGGTGCACCCCGACGCGCTGCGCCAGCGCGCTCGCATCGAACTTCCCGCTGACGACACCGATCGATCCCGTCAGCGTCGTGGCACCGGCCACAATGTGCTTCGCGCCGCAGGCCACGTAGTACCCGCCGGACCCGGCCACGTTGCCCATGTGGACGACCACCGGCTTCGTGCGCTGCACGCGTTCGACCTCGCGCCAGATCAGGTCCGAGGCAATGGCCGACCCGCCGGGGGAATCGACATGGAACACGACCGCCTTCACCCACGGCATCCGCTCGGCGGCACGGAAGGCGCGCGCCACGGTATCGCTGCCGGCGACGCGCTGGCCGAAGAGGGGCAGCGGGATCGGCAGATCGCGGCTCTCCCCCGGAATGATGGCGCCGAGCAGTTCGACCACGGCGATCGCCGGCGGCTGAAACGCCCACCAGCGCAGCGGCGCGCGTATCCGCGCGCGGGCCGCCGGCCAGGGCAGCACCGTCGCCGGCCGGGCGCCGGCGGCGAGCACCGCCGGGAGGTCATCTTCAAACGCGAGGCGGTCAACCAGCCCGATCCGGGCGGCCTCCTGCGACGACACGACGCCGAGGTCGACCGCGTCGCGCACCACGCCCGGACTCAGGCGCCGCGAGGCCGCGACCGCATCGATGACGTCGGCGGTGACGCTGTGGAGAATCGACTCCAGCATCTCGCGCTGCGCGGCGGGCATCCGCGGGTAGAGGAACCGATTGGCCGCGGACTTGTACTCGGCGAGATGGTGCCACTGCGGCAGGACGCCGAGCCGGTCCAGCGCGACGCGCAGGAACGTGGCTTCGGTGCGGAATCCAAACAGCCCCCATTCGAGGCTGTCCGGCGCGACGATGACGTCGGCGGCGCTGGCCAGGTAGTAGTGCGGGAGGGTCGCCACGGGAAGGTAGGCCGCGACCCGCTTGCCGCGGGCGCGGAACGCCAGCAGCGCCCCCCGGAGCGCTTCCAGCGTGGTGAGCCCGGCGGTCAGGCCCCCGATCTTCAGCACGATGCCCTGCACCCGCGCGTCGCCCGCCAGCAGATCCAACCGCTCCCGCCACTCTTCCAGACTCTCCTGCATCGGCACCGCCACCAGCGGCGGGAGCAGCCGCCGTAGGCGGCTCACCGGGGGCAGCCGCCGTTCCGGCAGGGTGCCACTGACGGTGAGCATGACGTACTCCGGAGCCGGCGCCATCGACGCCAGGGCGTTGCGCACCACCCGGAGCGCGTTGGCGACGGCCTCAGCGATGACGGCGATCGGGTTCATCAGTCATACCCCAGTTCTGCCAGGCGGTCCTCGTCGAACCCGAAGTGGTGGGCGACTTCATGGACGATCGTGCGGCGGATCTCCTCGGTGATCTCCTCTTCGCTGTCGCACGCGTCTTCCAGGGCACGCTTGAAGATGGTGATCTTGTCCGGCATCAGTGGGTCGGAGAGAATGCCCCGTTCGATCAGGGGCGTCCCTTCGTACAAGCCGAAGAGCACCTCGTCGGGCGCGAGCTCCAGGGCGGCGCGCTGGTGGGGAGTCGGCTCGTCGTCCACGACCACGTCGATATTGTCCATCCGTGCGCGGATCGGCTCCGGAATGCTGTCCAGCGCGGCCAGCACGAGCTTTTCAAACCGCTTCGGCGACAGTCTCACGGCGAGGTCAGCAGCGTCCCCACGGCCGCGACCAGCGCGGCGGTGTCGGCGGGAGTATTGTACCCCTGCACGCAGGCCCGCAGGAGCGTCCGGCCGTTCCACGGCACGACCGGGACCTCGATGCGAAAGTGTTCATACAGCGCCCGCTGAAAGGCCGGCGCATCCGGGACCGGAACCGGCACGCTCACCATCTGCGCGTACCAGCGGGCCGCGTCGGGGCTCAGCGCAGGGCCGCCGCCGGCCCGCAGCAGTCCGGCCCGCAGCGACCGCGCCAGCGCATGGCACCGGCGGCGGACCGCGTCCCAGCGATGCCGTCTCAGAAACGCGATCGCCGCGGGCACCGCCAGGTACGCCGCGATGTCTTTCGTGCCCTGCCACTCGTGTTCGTCGATGAACCGCGAACGACTGGGCCGGTCGCTGCGCCAGCCCCAGCTGACCACCAGCGGCTGGAGCAGCGCCTGGACGGCCGGCCGCGCGTAGAGAAACCCCGCGCCCTTGGGCGCGCACATCCACTTGTGGCAGTTACCCGCGTAGAAATCGGCGCCCAGGCGATCCAGCCGCAGCGGCACCTGGCCGGGCGCGTGCGCGCCGTCGATGACGGTGAGGATGCCCTGTGCGCGGGCGCGGCGGACCAACTCGCGCACGGGGAAGATTAACGACGTCACCGCGGTGATGTGGCTGCAGAACAGTACGCGCGTGCGGGGACCGACGCGCGACCAGATCGCGTCGGCGACCGAGGCGGCCGAGCGCACCGGCACGGATACGGCCGCGCGCACATAGCGCGCGCCGGTCTGCTCGCAGATGTAGGTCCAGGTTCGATCGAGTGCGCCGTACTCGTGGTCGGTGCCGACGACTTCGTCACCCGGACGCAGCCGCAGCGAGCGGGCCACGATGTTCAACGCGGTCGTCGCGTTCGGCACGTAGACGAGATGGTCCGCCCGGGTCCCCACGTACGCCGCCAGTGCCTCCCGCGCCGCCAGCATCAGGGCGGGAAACCGCCGGGCGAGAAACTCGACGGGCTGTCGTTCGAGTTCGCGCTGCCAGCGTTGGTAGACGGCAAACACCGGCCGCGGGGTGGCGCCGAACGAGCCGTGGTTGAGGAACACCACATCCGGCCGCAGGAGAAAGAGTCGGCGAAATCTCGTGACGCTCAACCTCATCGGCACCTCGGAGCATCCCCTCCGCACGGCCGCCGGCCCGTTTCGCCGGACACCGCCGCGGAGAAAACGTTCCCACAGCAGTCAACACGCAGTCGTAAGAGGAGGTGACCCCGCGTGTCATCACGACAGTTCGTACTTCCCATCGTGCTCACCCTGCTGGGAGCGGCCATGGTGGTCGGTGTTGGATTTGCCGAGGTCCTCCCGATCGACATGTTCGACGGCGGCGGTGGCGAAGGCTCCGCCGAAGTCGCCGCGTCGCCTGAGGTGAGCGCTGAGGTCGCAGTCGAGGTCGAGGCCGGCCTGGAGGCGTCCGACCATGCGGACCGGCTCGACGTCGCGGCCGCAGCCGGCGCCGACGACGACCGCATGACGCTCACGCTGGTGGAAGACCACGAGGAAATCGGGAAGGCTGAAGAGGGCAATCTGCTGTCGCTGCTGTCGATGCTGTCGATTGCGGTGTCAGGCGACGTGTCGGGTGACGCCGGCACTGAGGCGTCCGCCGACAGGCAGCGCGAACCGGAGACGGCCGCAGAGAGCGGGACACCGGAGCGAGCGGACGTTGGGGACGGCACCGAGTAACGCGTGAAATCCTGACCGGAAGGCAGACACCCGGTGGGGAGGGCGTTCCCACCGGGTGTCTGCAATGCTGCGCGCGCTATGCGTCGTAGTACAGGACGAACTCCGCGGGGTGCGGGCGCATCCGGATCGGGTCGATCTCCCGGCTCCGCTTGTACGCCAGCCAGGTCTCGATCAGGTCCGGCGTGAACACGCCGCCTTCCAGCAGGAAGTCGTGATCGCCCTCCAGCGCGGCCAGCGCCCCCTCCAGTGACCCCGGGAGCTGCCGGATCTTCGCCGCCTCGGCCTCCGGCAATTCGTAGAGGTCGACATCCATTGGGGCACCGGGATCCAGCCGGCGCTTGATGCCGTCCAGCCCGGCCAGGAGCATCGCCGCAAACGCCAGGTAGGGGTTCGCGCTGGGGTCCGGCGGCCGGTACTCGACGCGCTTGGTTTTCGGACTGGTCGAGTACACCGGGATGCGCACCGCGGCGGAGCGGTTGCGGCGCGAGTAGACGAGGTTCACCGGCGCTTCAAACCCCGGGACCAACCGGCGGTACGAGTTGGTGGTCGGCGCGCAGAACGCCATCAGCGCGCTCGAGTGCTCCAGGAGTCCGCCGATGTAGTAGCGGCCGAGCTCGGACAGCTGCGCGTACCCGCCGGCGTCGTGGAACAGGTTGGTGCCGTCGCGCCACAGACTCTGGTGGCAGTGCATCCCCGAGCCGTTGTCGCCGAAGATCGGCTTGGGCATGAACGTCGCCGTCTTGAAGTGCTCCCGGGCGAACTGCTTCACCAGGTACTTGTACGTGGTCAGCCGGTCACCCATCGCCGTCAGCGACGCAAAGCGCAGGTCGATCTCGCACTGGCCGGCCGACGCCACCTCGTGGTGGTGCACCTCCACCTCTAATCCGGCTTCCTGCATCTTCAGGACCAGGGCCGACCGGAAGTCCTGCAGTGTGTCCGACGGGGGCACCGGGAAGTACCCTTCTTTGTGCCGCGGTTTGTAGCCCAGGTTCGGCTTCTCGTCGCGGCCGCTGTTCCACGCGCCCTCGCTGGAATCGACGCTGTAGAACGCCGAGTGCTGGGTCTGATCGTAGCGGACGTCGTCGAACACGAAGAACTCCGCTTCCGGTCCCCAGTAGCTCGTGGTCGCGATGCCGGTGGAAAGCAGATAGTGTTCCGCCTTCTGCGCGACGTAGCGCGGGTCGCGGGTGTACCGCTCGCCGGTCACGGGATCGACCACGTCGCAGATCAGCGACAGTGTCGGCACGCGGAGCAGCGGGTCCACGCGCGCGGTCGCCGCGTCGGGCACCAGGAGCATGTCGGACTCGTCGATGTGCTGGAAACCGCGGATGCTGCTTCCGTCAAAGCCGATCCCCTCGGTGAAGATGCCCTCGGTCAGCTCGACGAGGGGGGAGGAGAAGTGCTGCCAGGTTCCCAGGAGGTCGGTGAACCGGTAGTCCACCATCTGGACGCCGCGTTCCTGGCACAGCGCCAGCACCTCGGCCGGACTGGTTTTCGCTCCGTTGGCAAGCCGGATCTGCTCCTTCATCCCCATCCCTCCCCTCCCAGGGTCTGCAAAAGACAAAACGCCCTCCGTGAGGAGGGCGTCAGAGTGTTGGCCGTGCCCTAGGACACATGGTATATGGGGCAGACAATAGCAGAGGGGACCTATCCGGTCAAGGGGAAAATCGACAAAGATGCCGCACCACTACCGGTACCTGATCATCGGCGCGGGCATGACCGGCGATGCCGCCGTGCGGGGCATCCGGGAGGCCGATCCGTCGGGGACCATCGGGCTCATCGGCAGCGAGATCGATCCCCCGTACAACCGGCCGCCGCTGTCCAAGGGCCTGTGGAAGGGGAAGAAAACTCGCGGCATCTGGCGTGACACGGGCGCGCTGGGGGCGGCGCTCCACCTCGACCGGACGGTGACGACCGTTGACGTCGCCGGGAAACGAGTCACCGACGACCACGGGGATGTCTACGCGTACGACCGCCTGCTCCTGGCGACCGGCGGCACGCCCAGGCGCCTGGACATCGGCGAGACCGACGTGCTGTACTACCGGACCTATCGCGACTACGAACGGCTCCGGGCGCTGACCGAAACGGGCATGCGGTTCGCCGTCATCGGCGGCGGATTCATCGGCTCCGAGATCGCCGCCGCGCTGGCCATGAACGGGAAGTCGGTCACCTGGCTCATCCAGGGCCGGGGCATCGGCGCCCGGATGTTTCCCGAGGGGCTGTGGCGGTTTCTCAACGACGCCTACGGGGAGAAGGGGGTGACCGTCCTCACCGGCGAGACGGTCGCGGACGTCCGGCGGCGCGGCCTGGACGTGGTGGTCACGACGCACACGGGCCGGACGGTCGACGTCAACGGTGTCGTCTGCGGGATCGGGATCCGGCCGAATACCGACCTGGCCGAAGCGGCCGGACTGGCCGTCGACGACGGGATCGTCGTCGACGAGCACCTCCGGACGTCTGCGGCCGACGTCTACGCGGCCGGCGACGTGGCCCGGTTCTACAGCCCTGCGCTGGGGACGCACGTGCGGGTGGAGCACGAGGACAACGCCAACACGATGGGCCAGGCCGCCGGGCGGAACATGGGTGGGCAGGCCGTGACCTATGACCACCTGCCGTTCTTCTACTCCGATCTCTTCGACTTGGGCTACGAGGCCGTCGGCGACCTCGACGCGCGGCTGACCCTCGTCGAGGACTGGAAGGAACCGCACCGCGAGGGCGTCGTCTACTACCTCCGCGACGGACGCGTGCGCGGCGTGTTGCTGTGGAACGTGTGGGAACAGGTGGACAACGCGCGCCGGCTCATCGCCGAACCCGGACCGTTTTCCGCGGACGACGTGCGAGGACGCCTACCGGCCTGATTGCGGCGGCGTGTCCGACGGCAGCCACCCCAGGAACTCCAGCACCGCTGCGTTGACGTGCGCCGGTTGTTCGAGGGGGCTCAGGTGCCCGGCGCCCGGGACCACCACCAGCGTCGAGCCGGCGATCTGCTCATGCATCTTCTCCGACGCCTCAGGCGGGGTGGCTTTGTCGGCGTCGCCGACTGCGATCAACGTGGGGACGGTGAGCTGCGCGAGGAGCGGGAGACTGTCGGGCCGCTCCGCCAGGGCTTTCAACCCACCGATCAACGACGGGACAGGCGTGGCGGCCATCATCCGCCGCACTTCGCCCACGATCATCGGGCGGTTCTCCACGCTGTCGGCGGACAGCACGAGCTTGAGAAAATCCTCCAGAAATCCGGCCGGCCCTTCTGTTTGGATCCGCTCGATGCCGGCATAGCGGCGCTGACGTGCCTCCGGAGAGTCGGCATCGGCTCGCGTGTCCAGCAGCAGCAGTGCCGTCAGCCGGTCAGGGTGGGTGGCCACATAGCGGAACGCCACGTATCCTCCCATCGAGAACCCGCCCAGCACGAACGTTGGAAAGCCCAAGTGCTCCACCAGCGCGTGCACATCGTCGGCCAGTTCCTCGAGTGACGACGGCGTCCCGGTCGATTCTCCGAATCCGCGCAGATCGGGGGTGATCAGCCGGCAGGCCTGTGACAACACGTCGGCCTGCGGGCGCCACATCCGCCGTGAGAACGGAAACCCGTGCAGCAGTACCAGCGGGATGCCGCTGCCCCGGTCGTCGTAGGCGAGATCGATCCCGTTCACACGCACGTTCATCGGCCGCTGGCCTCCTTCGACGCCCCCTGCAGGGCGCGGAGATACTGGATCTGCCCAGCGTGATAGATATCATGCGTAGCCTGGCGGAGCAACCGCTGCATCAGGGGTTGCGACGGGGCATCGCGCACGGTCGGCACCAGGGCGCCCATCGTCGTCTCGTCCGCGGCGAGCGCGATCTCCTTCAACTCACCTGCAACCTCGTGCAGTGTCCGCACATCGGCCTCCCACGCCGCGTCGTCGCCCGACACCTCCGGCCAGTCCGAGTGTTCCAGCGCATCGGCATCCTGCGGGTTGCCGGCAATTCCGTCGAGCACCGACTGCTTCCACACCGTCACGTGCCGCACGATCTGCCAGATCGAATGCCGCGCCGGCTGGGGCTTCCACGCCGCCTGAACGGCGGTGAGCCCGGCGACCGCCTCCGCCAGCGGCGGCTGCCAGGTTTCACGCTCGAACGTGTACTCCAGGTGGTCGATTACAAGCTCCTTGAGCGTCATCGTCGCTTTTCCCCTCCCGACGGCGACGTTCGGCGGGTCATTCGAAAACCCTATCGCGAAACGGCTCAGTGACCGCATCATGTACGAGCCTTACGTACTGCTCGTGCGCCCTGGCGCGATCGGCGCTGAGCAGGTCAAGCAACGTCGTGGTCACCCACGGCACCTGCGACATCCCGAGATACACGCGGTGGGTGCTCCACCGGTACGCGTCCGGGTACGGAGTGATCCCTGCCCGGCACGGATTCAGATGAATGTATCGGACGAGTGCCAGCGCGTAGGCGTCCGAATCGCAGACTCTCGCCCAGAATCGATCGCCGAACAGATGACCGTGGAAGCCATGCAGCCGGTTGACGAACTCAGCGTATCGGTGGAGAACGGCATGCATGAGTTCAGAGAGAGGAACGGGACCCACTTCGACCAGAAGATGGAAGTGGTTGGACATGAGGCAAAACGCATGGATTCGCGCGCCGTGCCGAGATTTGTCCGACTCGAGCAATCGGAGGAAGAACTCGTAATCCCGCTCTTCGTGGAAGATTGGCAGCTCCCGATTGCCACGCGCGATCACGTGGACGAAACAGTCGGTGATAACTCCTCGCGGACGTCTCGGCATTGCATTCCGACATTAACGGATCGTCCCTCGGGTGCAAATCACCCAACTGAGCCAAAGCAGGAGGGGACAGTCCCCGTACCAAGTACGGGGACTGTCCCCTCCTGCCGAAAACTTGTTCGGGGGCTCAACTAAGCTATACTCGTTCTTCTCCGGCTGCGGCGAATTCCGCGCTACTCCCGCGCGGTCACTTGCCGGCAATACGCGTACAGCGCGTCGTACACGACGAATTCGCGCGCCAGGATCTCGTGGTCATCGCGCAGGCTCAGGTGCCGAAAACCTTCGGCAATGGCTTTCAGGCCCGGGGCTTCCGGGCGCCCGTACAGGTCGTCCGACACGTCGGCGCCGTGGACGATCTGCGCCAGCAGCCCGATTGCGGGATCATCGATATGGTACGTCGTCACGATCGCTTCGAAGCTGCACCTGCCGTCGTGGTGACCTAGCTCCACGCCCGGCGCATCGAACGGAATGGCCCCCTGCGCGGCGACCGTCGGAACCTGATCGGCTGGAACAAACACAAACTCCGCCCCAGGATCCACCAACTTCCTAATCAGCCACGGACATGCCACGCGGTCGACCTTCACATGTTCCCTCGTCACCCACTTCATCGTCGTCGCCCCCCGATGGCGTGTACTTGTTTGAAGCGTTCGGCGCGGCCCGACCAGGTACTGCCGCCTCACCCGCGCTCGTAGAATAGGACTGGTATGGCCGCACGCATCCTCATCCTCGGCGCCGGATTTGGCGGGCTGTTCACGGCCCTCCAGGCGGCACGGCTGGTGGGCGATCGAGCCACGATTACGCTGGTCGATCGCAACGATTACTTTCTCTACACCCCGCTGCTGTTCCAGGTCGTCAGCGGCACGCTGCAGCCCCGGCATGTCGCCCGGCCGATCGCGCCACTCCTGCCGCCGCGGATCCGATTCGTGCGGGCCGCGGTCCACACCATCGACCTCGACCGCCGCCGGGTCGAAACCGACGACGGCTCCCTCGAGTACGACCTGCTGGTCATCGCCCTCGGTGGTGTCCCAAACTTCTTCGGGCTGATGTCGGCGGAGCAGCACGCGCTCCCGTTCAAATGGCTCCCTGACGTTCCGAGCCTGCGCGCGCATATCGAGGAGCGGTTCGTCCAGGCGGCACACCACCCCGACCGGGCCGCCGATCTGCTGCGCACCGTTGTCACCGGCGCCGGGTGTACCGGTGTCGAGCTGGCCGCGGAGCTGCACGACTGGATGTACGGCTCGCTGGCGCCCAGCCATCCGGCAGTGCCGCCGTCGGCGATTGGGATCACCGTCGCGGAAGCGCTCGATCACCTGCTGTGTCCGATGGACCCCGGGCTGCGGCGCGCCGCGCTGCGCAAGCTGACCGAGCGACGCATCGCCGTGCAGCTCTCGTCGCTGGTCACCGGCGTCGGCCCGGACTGGATCGAGTACCGTTCGAACGGCGAAGCAACTCGGGTCGCGTGCGGCACGGTGGTGTGGACGGCTGGGATCACGCCGAGTCCGGTCGTCAGCGCGCTCCCCGTCACGTTCGGCCCCGGTGGCCGGATCGTGGTCTCAGAAACCCTACAGGTTCTCGGACATCCCGACGTGCTGGCCGTGGGCGACTTGGCCGCGTGCGCCGATCCGCAGGGCGCCATTCTCCCCACCACGGCGCAGGTCGCGGTACAGCAGGCACCCGCCGCCGTACGCACGCTCGCCGCGTTGATCGAGGGTCGAGTTCCCCAGCCGTTCCGATACAAGCGCCAAGGTGAAGTCGTGGGCCTGGGACGCACCGGGGCGCTGGTGGAAGCATTCGGAGTGAAGATGGTCGGCCTGCCCGCGTGGTTGGTCGGGCGCATCATCCATCTCTCGCGCTTGCCGGACTGGGGCGACCGCGTGGCCGTGGCGTGGGAGTGGGCGCGCGATCTGTTGCGCTAGCCGCCCCCTCGACGATCCACTTCCATGTCAACGAGGAAAGGATCGCTCCTTGCGTCGCTGCATGTCCTTCTCGACGACGCCCGCCTACCACCGTCCCGCGAGCTGCAGGACGAGCCCGAACAGCCCTAGCGCCGCCGTCAGGACCAGCGCGTACCGCGCGGTGATGCGCATGACCCGGCCTTCTTGTCCTGCGAGCCCGGTCGTCGCGGTCGCCAGCACGACCTTCGCCGGTGCGAGCATCGAGCCCAGGGCGCCGCCGGCGGTCTGCAGTGCCGCCATCAGCACCGGATCCATGGTGAGCAGCCGGGCGCCGTCGCGCTGCAGGGCGCCGAACAACACGTTGGAGTTTGTGTTGCTCCCGGTGATCACGGTCCCCAGCAGGCCCAAAAACGGCGACACGAGGGGAAACAGCGCGCCGATTGTGCGGCTGAGGCTCCGCGCCAGGAGGAACGTCATGCCGCTGTACGACATGACCATCGCGACGCCCACCAGCGACAGAATCGTCGCCGACGTCGGCAGGCCCTGCGCGGCCACGGCCGACCACACCGGCCGCCACGCAGGCAGCCGCCGGCCGGTCAGCCGGAAGAGCGCGACCGCACAGATGGTGGTGTACAGCAGAAGCGCGCCGGGATGGCCGAAGACCGCCAGATCGAACGCAGACGCGTCGGTGGTCCACCCCAACCCGGTTGTCATGGCCGGGAACGTGAACTCGATGCGGCTCCGCTCGAGCAGTTCATGCAGCGGGCGCACGAACGTGGCCAGCGCGACCACCGCGATCAGCGTGTAGTAGGGCAGAAAGGCCACCGCAAACGGCATCTCCGGAACCGCAGCGGGTGCCGGGCGCGGCGATTCGCGCCGGCCTTCCGGAGGCGGCCACTCCGGCAGCAGCCCAAAGTAGCCCACCCGGCGCCGAGCCAGACGCGCCAGCCCCATGCTGACCACGAGTCCCACCATCCCCGCCCCGAACGAGGCGATGATCCAGTGCTGGGTCAGCGCCAGGAGCAGCTGCGTGCCACCCATCGCCAACCCCAGTGCGAGGATGGCCCCAAACGCGCGGCGGAACGGCCGCAGGCCTGCGTGTACGTGCGCGACCGCGAATCCCGACGCCACCGATGCCAGCCCCAACAGCACCGCGATCCAGATGCCGAGCTCGCGCGGCGGCAGGCCCGTGACCGAGCGCAGCGCCTGAAACGAACTGGCCATGTCACCCATCGTGACGGCCCACGCATGACCGACCAGCGGAACCGCGGCGGCCTCCAGCGGCGCGAAGCCCAACCCGATCAGCAGCGGTGCCGTGACCGCGACAGGCACACCGAACCCGGCCACCCCCTGCAGGAACGAACTGAACGCGAACCCGATGATCAACAGTTGCAGGACGTGGTCCTCCGTGAGGTGCGCGACGGCATCGCCGATGCTGCGGATCGCCCCGGAGTGCTCGGCGAACTGATACAGCAGGAGCGCCGCCCAGATGATGTAGAGTACGTTGAGGCTGAGCGCCACGGCGCGCCACAGCGCGATCCCGACGGCGGCGGGCGGTGTCGCGAACGCGGTCAGGGCGAGCACCACGGCCGTGGCCAGGCCCGTGAGCCCCGCCGTCGGCCCGCGCCAGCCCAACCGGAGGAGCCCGACCAGAAGCACGATGAGCGGGAGCGTCGCCGCGGCGACTCGCCACCATTCGCTCGGCATCTACGCAGACGGCGCCGCGGGCCGCAGGTACGCCGCGAGGTAGTCCCGCACGTACGCGGCCCACGCGTCGAGATCGGCGTTGGGGTCGGTGATCTCCTCGCGGGACAACGACAGCGGAGGGTCCAGCGTCCACGCGCCTGACACATCGGCCCGGATGGCCGCGGCGTCTTCGGTGAGTTCCACCGTCGCCCCGGGGGCCAGCGCCGCCGCCGCCGCGACCGCTTCGGCCTGCAGCCGTTCGATGACTGTGAGGTTCCGGATCACGTCGACGGCCCGCCCGCGGACGTCGTCGACGCTGCGCCCGCGGACCGGCGTCCGGGTCAGCATCCGGCCCGTGGCCGGTTCGCTGATGTGCGCACTGTACCGGTGCGCGTCGTCGGGTCCGTCGATGGTGATGGTGAACGTGCGGCCGTGAAGTGCGACGTGCTCGGGGGCTCGGCGCGTCATGCGCGGCTCTCCCGGGGGGGTTACGTGGTGAGCGACTCGGCCCGCTCTTGCGCGGCCGCCTGGACGTTGGTCAACAGCGCCGACAGTGAGCGAAGACTGACGTCGTACATGTCCCGGATCTGGGGCATCATCTGTTCCATCACCGCGACCTGTTCCGGACCGCCTTCCGGCCGTGCCCGCAGCGTCACCTTCGTCCGTGTGCCGTCTGAGCTGGCCGACAGTTCCGCCGTGAATACTACACTCCCCATGGGGAGGACGGACCGGTCCGTGTAGTATCGGAACGGTTTCCAGTCCAGGATCTCCTCGTCCACAGCGAAGTCGCCGTGCACGCAGTGGTTCTTCGTCCCGAT
>DATDQT010000121.1:0-3176 GCA_035292085.1 bacterium | reverse complement strand
GCCGAGCGGGCCGCAGCCAACGTGCTGCTGCCGCCGCGCTCGCTGGGGATCGTCGGCCAGTTTGTCGATGTGGACGAAGGCAACAAGGCCGCGCGAATGGTGATCGGTTTCGGCCAGGGGAAGTCGCGGGTGGACATCTGGGTGCAGGTCTTCGGCCACGGCCTCACGCGCGATGCCGCGAAGGAAACGGCTCCGGTCAAACTGCTGACCTTCGAAACCCACGCCGACAGCGGCAAGATGCCCGGCGCGCTGGTCACGGCCGGCGCGGGAGCCGCCGCCCAGGGAGGCATGACCGCCGGCATGGCGGCGGCCAATGTCGGCGTCAGCGGGATCAAGAGCTACCGGTCCGCGATGGGACAGATGACTTCCCGCAGCGCCGAGCAGGCGGTGGCCTACCTCTCCGAGTTTTTCTTCAAACAGGGATGGATCGCTCCGGACAAGGTGATCCGCGCCGACAAGCCATGACCGATAGACCGATCGGTTCGTCGTGCGGCAGGATGGTCTCGGCGGCACCGCGCGGCGCCGGCCGACCTACCGCAAGTTCGAGTTCGCAGGAGGGACGTATGAAGGCCCGACGAGCGTTACCGACGATCTTGGCCGTCATGGCTACCATCGTCACCATCGTGACATTAGCACTCTGCCTGTCGGCGGAAGCGCAGACCCCGCCGAAGAAGAACCCCGACCGCGACGCCTTTTTCGGCGATATGCACATCCACACGAGCTGGTCGGTCGACGCCTACGTTTTTGGCACAAGAACCGGGCCGCAGGATGCCATCCGGTTCGCGCAGGGCCAACCCATCGAGCATCCGGGAGGGTTCAACGTGCAGCTCAAGCGCCCGCTTGATTTCATGGTGGTCATGGACCACTCGGAGTACACGGGCGCCTTGGCGCTCGCGAACGACCCCGCCTCGCCCTTCAGCAAGACGCTGCTTGGGAAATCGCTGAAGTTCGGCTCCCAGGTGAATGCCATGGGTCTCTACAAGCTTCTCGCGATAACCATCGTGAAGAACATGCCCATCGAGACACTGCAGGGCCCCGAAGTGGCGGGCTGGTCCTGGAAAAAGATTTGCGAGTACGCCGACGCCGCGTACCAACCGGGCACATTCACGACGTTTCCTGGCTGGGAGTGGACCTCGACGCCGGACTACAAGAACCTGCACCGGAACGTATTCTTCAAGGACCCGAAGCGGGTGTCGGACCAGGAGTTCAGCTCGCTCGATTCAACCGATCCCGAAGACCTCTGGAAGTGGATGGACACCCAGCGCGCCGCGGGCCACGACGTGATGGCGATCGCCCACAACGGGAACCTGAGCGACGGCGTCTTGTATCCAAGGGAGGTCACCCGCACCGGACGGCCGGTCGACCAGGCGTATGCCGAGACGCGCATGCGTCATGAGCCGGTGTCGGAAATCTCACAGGTCAAGGGCCAGTCGGAAACCACGCCCTCCCTGTCGCCGGACGACGAGTTCGCCGATTTCAACGTCTTCGTGTGGCTTCTGCTGGGCGCCACAGGCACGCCGACGGATTACGGCAGCTACATGCGCCTGGCCTTGCGGGACGGGATCGCCATGCAGGGCGCCTACGGCTTCAACCCGTACAAGTTCGGGTTCAACGGTGCCTCCGACGCGCACAGCTCTTTGTCATCCTACCGGCACGATGACTACGTCGGCCAGCACGGGCTGTTCGACGCCACCGCGGAGCAGCGCCTGAGCCCCCTCAAGACCTTGAACATGGATAACCGGCAAGTCAACACGGCCAGCCTGACCGGCGTGTGGGCCGAGCGGAATACGCGCGAGGCGATCTGGGCTGCCTTGCGGCGCAAGGAAACCTACGCTACCAGCGGCATGCGCATGAAGGTGCGTCTGTTCGGCGGCTGGGGCTTCGACAAGGATGTGCTGAAAAAGAAGGATTGGGCGAAGACCGGTTACGCGCAAGGCGTTCCGATGGGCGGCGACCTGCCGGCGGCAAAATCCAAGGCGCCGTCGTTCCTCGTTTGGGCGGCCAAGGATCCCGACGGTGCCAACCTGGACCGCATCCAGATCATCAAGGGCTGGGCCAAGCATGGCCAGAGCTTTGAGAGGATCTACGATGTTGCCTGGTCGGGCCACCGCGCGCCACATCCGGTCACCGGCAAGGTGCCCGCGGTCGGCACCACGGTGGACCTTTCCAAGGGCACCTACAGGAACACCATCGGCGCGGCGGAGTTGAAGGCGGTGTGGACGGACCCGGACTTCGATCCAAGCCTCGACGCCTTTTACTACGCCCGCGTGCTGCAAATCCCGACGCCGCGTTGGACGACCGTGCACGCCGCGAAGATGCACGTGGTTCCTCCGGAGACCGTACCGCTGACCGTCCAGGATCGCGCCTGGTCCTCACCGATCTGGTACGCGCCGAGCGCGGAGGCGCGCAAGGCCGGCACGCCGGGAGTCACCGTGGCCGAACTCAAGAGAAAGGGCGCGGTGGCGCTCAATGACGCGCAGCTGAAAAACCTGGTCGTGGGGAAAACGGTCACCGTACGCAACACGGTCACCGGCCGGCGGTTCGAACTCCTCTTCGCCGCCGAAGGCCAGCGCCTGGTCACGGCGGTGGACGGGAAACCGCCCGATCTGGCTGTGAAGGGCGAGTTGTTGCATGGCGCTCCCCCGTACGAGATTCACAACGGGAGTCTCTTTACGGAGATCGGGGGGACTCAGTTCCGGGTGAGCGTCTACAAACTGGACGACAAATATGTTGCGGCCCGCAGCTACGAGTTCGGCTATGCCAACTACGAGATCCTCGAAGTCACGGAAGGCTCGTAGGAAGTTAGGGTCGCGATCTCCGAAAAGATGCGCATGTAGCGATGACCAACGCTAACGCTCAAACGACACGAAGACTACGACCATAAGAAAAGGAGGGATCATCCATGAGTAATCGAACCGGAAACAGCGCGCACGGCCATGCGACGCCCAGTTTCCCCATGAAATCACCCGAAGTGCCCTCGGCACGTCGGAGAACATTCGCGACACTCGTCCTGTGTCTGTTCGCTATGGTCGTGGCTGCAGGATGTGCCTCTACCAAGGTGAGTGACCGGCAAGAATATATGGGGGGGAAGATCCCTCGTCCCGGTCATATCTGGGTATACGACTTCGCTGCCACGCCCGCCGAGATTCCGGCCAACTCCGCGCTCGCCGGCCAGC